>CAYQRA010000531.1:0-5176 GCA_964419315.1 uncultured Saprospiraceae bacterium
AGATAAACTCAGTTTGTCCTTAGACAAAAAATCGTTTTGATTGAATCTGTTCTTCGGAGGGCAAATATAAGAAATTGCGAACAGATACTTGGCAAAATAAAGTCGGGTATAAGTTGTTATTGGTCTTTTCTACTTTCTTGTTTCTAAAGAAATAAAATTAAAGGCAGTTCAGGCCTTAAGTCAAATTTTTTCCCTTGCAATCTTCAATTATTATATTTTTAGTCATTCTTACTTCTATTTTCTGCACTAGATTTATGTCGTTAAATTATGTTTTTTTTGAATCCAATGCGGCTACTACCATCAGAATACCAGTTTTCCATTTCTGCAAATTGGGTGTAACCGTGTCTATGGTAAAATCTTATCGTCGGAGGTCCAGAAGTCCAGAGCCAGATGTTTAGAATTCCAGCGGTTCTAAGCTTTTCTTCTAGGGCTTTCAGAAGCTCCCCACCAATCCCTTGATTGCGAAATTCTTTCTCAACAAATAAATCGGTCAGGTGAAACCAACCTGAATATTTGTTTCCATTCTTATGAGCCAGGCCAGACGAACATCCAATAAGACGTTCGCCTTTCAAAGCCACAAGGCTTATTCGCTCAGTACTTTCCAAGGCAATACCTTCTTCCATTGAAAGATCATCAAAACCAGCGTCCACTTGTTTAATCTCCTCGGCAGTCAATGGCCGGTTTATGATCTTAATTTTATTCATTAAGGCTAATTTAAGTATTAATTAACTTCTTTCTCAAAACCTAATCCCGTTTATCAAAGTTAATCTTTTAACCTAAAGGAATAGTTATGGATACAACTTCAATCTTCACGGAACCATTTTGGCTTAAATTTTTCATCACCTATTTAGGAATTACTTATGGGGTTTATCGGCTATTTATTATAGCTGAAGATAACATTAAGGATGAAGAAAAGGAAGGTTTTTCTAATTGGCTAAATGATGTTTTTTTAAATGCTGGAAATAGATGGTCCTTTTTTTTTAGTAAATTATTTGACAGTGTATTCGGAACCAATCATTTTTCCTTAAAATGCTTTTTTAGATCCTCATTAGCCTCTGTTTTTTCAATTTTTATAATTGGTCTATTTATTTTAACGATAGATAATGAAGCAATAGGAAGAGATATGAGTTTTATGACGTTTTTCCAGAATCCTTTGTTTTTGTTTGGGATTTTTATCAATGTAATTCCAGACTACCTATCATTACTGCAAACAAGATGGATTATTAAAAAATTAAATTCAGAAGAAGATATCAGTGACCAATTTATTTTAATTATTTTTGATTTAATACTTACATTTTTAATATTTTTTATTGTTGGATTTATAACGCTAAAGCTCATGTACGAGTTGACTGGGTATGGAGCAGAATCCTTTGGCAAGTGGATAGATTATTGTATTGGTGCAGTTTTCCCTTCCTTTGGTGATTTTGATGAATCCATTTTCATGGTCTTCTGGGCTACTTTTTTCACCTCTATTTGGACCTTAACTTTTATTTTCTTTAGTCTCTATTAAAAGCTTTTATAAACCCTTCCAGCAAAATGCTGCAAATACTAAAGTATGATCAAAAACCATTTAGTGCGATAGGCGCTATTGCTGTCCTATTTATCACGGTTGGCTATTTTATATTTGGGATGAGTTATATTTTTTAATTTCCTCTGGTAATTTTTGGTCAAACCGTCTTAGTTAATAATTATCTTATGGTATCCTTTTTCTGAAATAATAAAATAGACCCCTTTGGTATGGATCTCCATCACTTTTTCATTAGAGAACATTTTGAAGGTCTTTACGACTTGGCCCAAAGTATTTACTATTATAAATGAATCTTGATGAAAAGTTATAGCTGGATAATTTAATTCAACCTTAAACGTGCCACGACTGGGATTGGGGAAAACCGAAAATTTAAAGCTGTCCGAATAGTCGTTATCAATAGGGGTGGTTGTAAAACATTCTTCCAACTTACTATCAATCTGTTCTAACAAAGCCCAGGAATAAATTTGATAGTCTTTTGTGTGAAGGTCTCCCCCAGAAAAAAAAGGGTTCGTTTGCATACTATCTATATCATTGGGTCTTAAATCATCAGGATACTCAATCAACTCAAGCGACAAACCAATTTCTGAATTCGACTCTCGCTTAAACGCTGCCGTATACAAACTATCAAAAGCAATGATATTATAATTGGGTGCTAGATTGTAGCTTGCATCAGGCGTAACGTAATATCTTAGTGGACTACTCGTAGTTCCATAGAATAAAGAATCTTGTCTAAACCAATCATCATTTAAATCGGAAGTTCGATAAACCAGTCCACTATCAACTAAAACCTGACTAAAGGAAGGAAAATTCGAATTAGGTTGAGGTAAGTCTTCAGTATCTTCGTAACTTCTCCAATAATGGACGCAGCCACATTCATTCGGGAGGGTACAAAGTGGTATATTTTCCCACCATCCTCCTTGAAAACTATCTGAGGAGGAATAAACATATCCCATTCCTCCTAAAGACGCAGTCACCAACTGCGCTCTTAATTGAGGGTTATTATCAAAAAGGTCTCTTAATAGCATAGCTAATAAAAAAGAACCTTGTGAATGACCAGCAAGAATGATTTTATTTCCATTGTTATGATTATCCATATAATGTAGAAAAGCGGCCTTAATATCAGAATAGGTCTCCATCAAAGCGATGGCTCGATCCTCTTCAGAGGAACCAAATCCAAGGAAGGAAGCAGGAGATGCTTGCCTATATTTTGGCGCATAGAATCTACCGTATTTTGCCAGCAAGGCTCCTTGAGCTAAAATGATCCCTCCAATTAAAGTAGTATTTTGGTCTGCAATTGGAATGGTCGTAGGAAAAATAGGAGGATTGGTCAGCTCAGTTGGATGCAACCAAAAGATATCGACACCGGTGTTGTTGCCGGCATTGTTCTGGATTTGAATAATAGAATCAATTTCCAAATTTTTATCTATAACTGCGATATCCAAGTCATAAGATTCAATAAAGTTAAAAATCTTTTCAGGATGATAATACCAATTAGTCAGTTGGTCATAATCTGTCTGAGCTGTTAGGATTTGAGGAACGAGGATTAGAAGAATGAAGAACTTTTTCATTCGAAAGGATTAAGGTGGAAAAATTTAGTTTATTTTTTGACTTGAAAATTTTGCAAAGGTTTAATTACCTGGTCTTTTTCTCCAGACAATATCCTTTCCTTTATAAACGGTCTTAGGAAGTTCACCATTGGTACTAGCCAAAACCTTAGCCGTTACGAAATTTTTACTCAGTAATCCTGCGGCATTTTTCAAATCCACACTGAAGATTTTATCGGAAAATCCGAATGCCGTATTTTGTTCAGTTTTACCTCCTAAAGTATTCTCCGTACTATGTTTACCTTCTCCGCCACCTTCGATTCCATTTACCAAATCCGGTAATTTTTTACCTATAAAAGTGAACTCCACCAAAAGGTCAGGCTTTCTTTCTTTCTGTTGAGCGGCAGCTTGCACTTGTGCGGTTTTACCCAGATTAAAATAATGCATTGCTTGTCCTATAGACCCACCGTGACCAGAAATATGGTTGTTATTCCAATCCTTTAGAGTCATGGTTCTGTAAACTCGTTGATTATCTTTTGCCAAACCAGTTTTAAAATTAACTTCTTTTTTATTGTTATCATTTCTGTTTATTTTGTAAGTAAACTCACTATGTTGATGACCAATCCCAATCAAATTATCATTTCCATTAGCTATCATATGTAAGTCCTGACTAGCTTGAAAAATAAGTGAATCGAAATCCTTTAAATGTATCGTCATGCTAGAATAAACCTCCATCAACTTGTTAATAGCTGCTTCACTAGCATCATTTAGTACGCGGTTCCCATCGACTCTTTGGAGGTATATCCCAGGAATTAATCCTTGTAATATCCCTTTTTTAATAGCTGCTACGAGTACTGTCCTTTTAATATTCTTTTTGCCCACTTGTACCATACGTTGAACTACCCTAGAAGAAAGGCTGTTTGTGGAATTTATAGTTTCATCTGCATGCTGAATCTTCATTTGCAAGGCTTTCTCCCCCATTATATCCGCTTCTTTCTCCAATCCAATATCATCATTGATATTCACCTTTCCTTTCATCTGCTTGGTAGGCTTTACCCTTCCCTGCTTTTGTTGTACTACATGCCAAGCTTCATGAGGTAGGTGTCTTTCTTGACCGGGCGCTAAGTGAATATCCGATCCTTGGGCATATGCGTGGGCTTGTAACTGAGCGGGTTTATCAGAGTTTCGATGTACTTTCACATCATCCAATGAAATCCCAGAAAGGTTTTCCATACCTGCCTTCAAATTATCAGGCAACCCTGTATTGTTTTCTTTCTTTTGGATAGGTGGTGATTGCTTCGAAAAGGAGTTGTTAACCATGTCCTTAAAAGCCCTTAACTGAGCAACTTGTGGACTATTATTTGCCATGGCTTGCATTTTTTGTAGAGCAACAGCCTCTGGTCTATTATCCACCAATTGAAAAGTAGATTCGCCACCACTTTGGATCTGAGATTGATCTTGCGAAACAGATTGACTTTTATTCTCTGTTGTTTTGTCAACGTGTGTATTCATTTTTCCTTTTTAGGTTTTGGAGTATTACCGACAACGATCCTTTTTTATACTCTATCGATCGAATGGAAGGAATAAAAATTGGATCGTATCCTCAACATAATAAACTTATGTATTTCCGCAAAACTATTACTTCTAACTACGATAAAAGGTGAGAATGGTTTCAAAATTCTAAAAACACTAAAAGGGATAAGAAAAATGTAAAAATAAACGGCTGTGATAGAACAAAAAAAATTACAAGCCCACTGTTAAAAATAGGCTTGTAATTTTAGTTTCTTTCATTTTCGGATGCTACTACTCGGCGGCTTTCACTAACTTTTTATAGGCTTTTTGCCCTGATTCAGTAAGAACCCCTACAATATACATTCCTCCATTTAAGTCTGAAACATCAATGGTTGAAGACCAGCTCGTTCTTAGTTTTTTGCCTGTTAAAGAATACAGCGAGACGGCTGTTATCTGCTCAGATATAAACTGAACCTCTACTAAGTTTTTTGCCGGATTAGGATAGACGGAGAGTTGACTATTATTGGATGAAATCTCATCTATTGAACTAGTCATGGCAAGATTTTCAAACCACAAAACTCTATTGTCCGCA
>CAYQRA010000532.1:0-5174 GCA_964419315.1 uncultured Saprospiraceae bacterium
ATTGAAGTCCATCTGAGGAACCAACTAGGTCTATTAAATTTTGCGTCCCCAATTCAATGTTTTGATCTATTCGATCTGCTAGTCCTTTTTGATTTTTAATTTCCTCCGATAATTTTACAATAGCAGCATGATTTTGATTGACATCCGCACAAATCATCCATTTTTTATTAGCCTTTGCGGCCAAAGAAATATTGCTACTAATAAAATAAGCGCCTTTCTCTGCTTTGACATCCCATTCCTCTACAAGCGACTGGTTTTTCCTGAACGATTTTAGTTGCCTAGAAGAGAGTAAATGAGTTGGATTTTTCAAACCCTGACTCCAGGCAATCGTTGCCTTTAAAGATTCACTAGGCTCCGCCTTGTCTACGATAATAGCGCTTAATGCAAATATTCCAATTCCCGAATCTTTTAAGAGTTCGCTGCGTTTATAGGCATCTACTAAATTACTGGATTGATTTTGTAGGTCACTTCCAACCCCCGCAGGAATAATGTTTTGTAAACCATCAATTAACCGGATGTCTAAGTCTTGTTCTCCTTCGTTGATCAATTCTGATTTTTTTACAAAACCAAAAAGATCACTAGTATTCCATTGATACCTAAAGGTTAAACCTAAGTCATGATTTATTTCCTCAAACAAAAGTTTGTTTCCATAGATGTTTTTATACAGATTTTGACTAATCTCATACCAGCCTTCTTGTCTGATAGAAAAAGGTTCCCAAAGCTTTGGCGGCTCCTCCTTTTTGTCAATGATGAAAATCGACTTGCTACCGGAAGTCTCCGCCAAGGCAGTGATTTTATCATCGGTATAATAGGGGAATAGAGCATGCTCTGCATTTTTTCTCCCGGCACTTAAACCTCCATTGCTAGAAATAAACATCCAGTGATTAGAGTCACTTACAATGCTCATAAAAAAAGGCCGCAGTTCATCAATATTAGTGATCTGATAAAAGGCTTCGCCTTCCAAACTAAGTTGTTTTATCTCAGTCTGCTTGTTGGTTAGGGCTATCATATGACTTGGCAGTAGCTTATCTTTGGTTCAATTGGGTGATTTAAAAATGGTTTTAATTTGATAAACCATAGACCTTTACATAATCTACAAGCATGGTCTGAGGAAAAACCGTTTCGGAGTTGGGAGATCCAACAAAATTACCGCCTACGGCAAGATTTAAAATGATGTAAAAAGGATGGTCAAAGACCCATTCCCCCTCGACATCATCAGGAGTGATTTGATTGTACAAAACATCGTCTACATAATAATTGATATATTCTGGTGCCCATTCTATTCCAAATACATGGAAGCCCGTATCAAAGCGATCATTGACCAATTCAAATTCTTTTCCTTCTGATTCTCCTGCGGAGTAGCCCGGTCCATGAACACTTCCGATTAGCGTTGTTGGATTTTGTCCTCGATATTCCATGATGTCGATTTCTCCACATTCTGGCCATCCTACTTCATTAATATTATTACCCAAAAGCCAAAATGCTGGCCAAAGACCTTGGCCCCAAGGCAATTGAATACGTGCTTCAAATCGTCCATATTCCTGCTCGATTTTACCCGTAGAATTTATTCTTGCAGAAGTATAATTGGATCCCATAAAAGATTCTTGTTGAGCAATAATGTGCAACATGCCACCTTCTACCTTTATGTTTTCTGGGCGATCTGTATAATATTGAAGTTCATTATTGCCCCAGCCATCTCCTGAAATCGAGTTGCCTATTCCTAGATCATAATTCCAAGAGGAAGCATCAATTTCTCCATTGGCATTAAACTCCTCTTCGAAGGTTAGGTTAGTGAAAGTGGTGACGGTTTGTGTTTCGTCTTTATTGCAACTCAGGCAAAGTACCAAGGCTAGTACTGAAAAAACAAGCTTATTTATTTTTGGAAAATTGGGCTTAGACATGTTGTTATTATTTTAGTCCATTGATTGTTTTCGTGCTGGAGCCCGCCAAAAAATAGAATTCCTGAATGATTTCTATTTTTTGACGGAGCACGAAGTTCGTTCCTGAAATTTCTACTTAGTGGAACGCTCAAAAAATGTTAATTAATTAAATTATTGCTGGTTAATATCATCTATATAATAGATGGCTTCGACACTCACCGGTACCTGATTCCCGGTATCAAAATCTGGGAAGAAAGAAAACTTAGGATAAGTGTCTGCAGTATTAACCTGACTGGTAAAGTCAAAAGTTAGGGTGACCCATTGATTGGCAGTTGGGATCGTTTGGAATACCTCATAGGCGGGAGCAGCGCCACCTTCCAATTGAAAGCGAACGGTAATTCCTGCAGTAGGAGACCAGACCTTGACCGTAAAGACCGTTCCATTCGCCAAGTCGATCAATGGAGTAGTTCTAAGGGCATCATCAAATACAACTCCTGAGTACCAAGCCGAGCCCACCACTTTGGTAAATTCCAAAACTTTTGCTGAAGCGTTTCCTGGAATAGTGTTATCCACAACAGCTGCAGTAGCTCCTCCATCGAATGCGATGACAGGATTGACACCATCTTCAAAAGTCAACGGAAGAGAGGGCTCCGTAGAAGTCGAGGTGGTATAGAAATAAATATTGTCTAAATAAATATCTCCGTTTCCATCAAATTTAAACTGAATGACATCTGCTAAATCTACGGGTGAAAAATCTCCTAATGGAATGTCAATGCTATTCCATCCTGCAGTCGGAACGCTTAAGGCTTTAGGTACCTCTGTGGCATTACCACTAATTAAAAATGCATTAAGAGCCATAGAGTTATCTGTCCAATAATCCAAATGTAAAAATTCCATTCCTGAAACATTTTGCGGACTGCCTAATTGTAGGCCTTGGTAGTTAAGACCTTCATAAAACAAGGTGTTATTCCCCGAAATAGAAACTTCCGAAACTACTGTGGCTTGTCCCCAGTTAGGGTTCAAATCAGATCCACTAATATTGGTATAAGCGTCACTGTAAACGGAAATAACCTTTGCTTCATCTTCCATTGGCGTAGGAGCCGGCATGGAAGGGCCGGTACCGCCACCGGGTTCTTTATAGAAGTAGATGTTGTCTAAATAGATGTCTCCGTTTCCATCAAATTTGAACTGGATAATATCTGCTAGATCGACTGGTGAAAAATCCCCTAATGGAATGTCTACACTTGCCCAACCAGCCGTAGGGACCGCTAGTTCTTTTGGCACCTCTGTGGTGTTTCCACTGATCAAAAAGGTATTGAGTAAATTAGAATTTTCTGTCCAATAATCTATATGGAGAAATTCCATTGCCGTGATATTTTGCGGGCTTCCCAATTGTAAACCTTGGTAATTTAATCCAGTGTAAAGCAAAGTATTGTTTCCTTCAATGGCGACTTCCGTTACGACCGTTGCTTGTCCCCAATCAGGGTTAAGATCTGAGCCCATGATATTATTATAAGTATCACTGAAAACAGAAATCACATCTCCTTCTGCTCGGGTGGGAGTTGGAGCGGCCATCGTAGGAGTTCCTCCACTGCCCGGTTCTTTATAAAAGAAAATATTGTCCAAATAGATGTCTCCGTTTCCATCAAATTTCAACTGAATCACATCTGCTAAATCTACGGTGGAAAAATCACCCAATGGGATGTCAACACTATTCCAACCCGAAGTAGGAACATCTAGAATTTTTGCACTCTCATTCGTATTTCCGCTAATTAAAAAAGCATTTAAAGAAGAAGAGTTGGCGGTCCAATAATCAAGATGCAAAAATTGCATTCCGCTGAGATCTTGAGGACTTCCTAATTGCAAACCTTGGTAGTTTAATCCCGCATAACGCAAGGTGTTATTACCATCAATTTCCATTTCTGTAACGGTAGTTGATTGCCCCCAATCGGGGTTTAGATCAGAGCCAGGAATATTCGCATAGGAATCACTAAAAACAGAAATTACATCTGCCGCAGCTTGTGTTGGAATTGGAGCCGCCCCTCCTGGTCCCATTGGACCGGAACTCCCATCGTTATAGAAATAAATATTATCAATAAAGACGCTGGAAACGGTTGCATCAGAGACAAAGACAATCTGTGCAAGATTGGATCGACTAGATAATCCCGCTAAATCTGAAAAAGGAACATCAGCGCTATACCAGTCGCCATCAATTAACTTAGAATCATCAAGTGTGAATTCTGCCGAGGTATCATCGCCAGTTCCAATTTCATCATCTGGCCCGGCATCTACCAGTCTGATGATCAGATAATCTCCCGGATCAATGGGCTCTCTGGCTTGAACATCTATGTGGAAATGAGTCATAGAGGACACATTGATGGTCGGTTGGTCTACTATAAATTGAATTCCTACAAAATTCAGCTCGGTATAGGCAATGACATTGTCGCCATTGATATTAATATCATCTTGTCCGAGGGTTGTTTGAAAAGGAGCCCAATAGCCGTTAAAATAATCTACAGGTTGGTTGGTATAGGCATCAGAAAAGATAGAAATGACATTCGTTGGATCTTGGGTAGGAGTGGGTGCCGCATCAAAGCTTCCGGTTACATTGATGGTGAGAGAACCACTGGCATCTGTTTCGTTTAGTTTTCCGGTAATGACTGCGGTTCCCGTGCTAAGTGCGGTCACTATTCCTTGGGAATTTACGCTAGCCACTGCCGGATTAGAAGAAGTAAATTCAAAATAGCCAGCTGCAACATTAAGCGTTTGGTTTTGGCCATTTCCAAGATTAACGGTTTGTTGTAAACCAGAAATCGGTGTATTTACGCCAATAAAAGTTGAAACAGAAACGTCCTCGCCTTCAAGGATAGAAGGCCTTGGTTGAGCAATGGTTCCTAGTTTTTCAAATTCTAAATTATCAATCCAAAAAGTATAGCCATTGCCATTTTCGGGACCTTCCGCATACCAAAATAATCCTTTTTCTTGGGTCAGTTTGGAAGCATCAGGAATGGCAATAATGTACTGTTGCCAATTGGTGGTTAGTTGTAAATTGCTAAGCGAAACTTGGTATTTGTTTTCTCCAAAATCTTGGCCAAAACCCACATCGTTGATCTTGGCTGCTGTGGAAGATTTGGCCCAGAAAGTAAGGGCGTCAAAGTCTGAAAGATCACGACCACCATTGTCGGGGAAGATCGCTCCTGCATAAGCTCCTTTGGGATTTCCTACATTAGGAACATCAAAGCGCATAGAAGCAGTACCTTTGTACTTGGTGTTTTGATCTACTGTAAAAGCTTC
>CAYQRA010000533.1:0-5155 GCA_964419315.1 uncultured Saprospiraceae bacterium
CTATCTACGATGGAAAAATGCACCCTGTAGACTCCAATGACATGGCTTTTATGCTAGCATCGACCCATGTTTTTAAAACCAACTTTAGCCAAGCTAAACCACAAATTTTAGAACCTATCTATGACTTGGAAATCTTATGTTCGGGGGATGTAATGGGAGACGTCATGTCTGACTTGCAAACTCGGCGAGCGGTTATCCAAGGAATGGATGCAGACGGCCATTATCAAAAAATCAAGGCGAAAGTACCACTCGCAGAGTTGTACCAATATTCTTCTACCTTGCGATCTATCACTCAAGGCAAAGCCAAATTTTCTAGGAGCTTAAGCAATTATGCTGCAGTGCCAGGCGACCTCCAAAAGCGATTGATCCAGTCTTATCAAGGAGAAGCTCAAGAAGCCTAGGGTATTAAAACCCACTACCTTATTAAGCTTAAAACTTTTAGGAGGAGATGAAAATCTCCTCCTTTTTTTTGTACCTTAACGGTTCGATACATTAGAAAAAGTAATAAATCCTCGAAAATCCTTTATTTTAGGTGGATTATTAAAAGCATGTTCAAAATTATTGTTGCTTGTTATACTTATGTTTAGCAGCAACAATGAGCCAACAAAAAAATATTTCGACCAAAAGAGTTAAGAAAATTCAAGACAGAAATCTTAAAAGTGTAAATCAACTGACCTTTCTGGTTAATCAAAGTTGAATTCACGTCTAAAAGCAAAAAATCATTCATTACGAAAATACTAAGTCAAAAGACTTGTATCCGCCCTTTGATGCATTATAGTGTCTTAAAGTTGAAGGTCGAAGAAATAAATAGGATGGTTTGTTCTTTTTAAAGAAACCATTTAGAAATCAGTGTCACAAAGAATGACCTTGCCTTCAAGGCAAGGTAAGATGAGCAATAAAATATTTTTTAACATTAAATTTTTTTAAACATGAAAAAGCTAGAAAGTTTAAATCAGAACCTTTTCAAAAACTTTGAAAAAGCGCAAATCAGTAACCTAGGTCAAATCCTTGGTGGTAAGAAAACTAAAAGTAGCTCTACAGGTTGGACCTGTAAGGATGACAGCAACGGACACGATGCTGGTCCTTGGGAACCTAAAGCAGCAGTTGCTGTTCCGGGTGTAAACAATGCAGGAGTATAGTTAAACCTCCAATGACCTAAAGTATAGGCAACTTAGCACTCCGCACGTTTAAAAATATTTGAACTCTATTCTGTTATAACATTTGTAGGGTATTTGCCAAATTGAAAAACGAGGTAAATAAAAAACTTTGTAAAACATTAGAGTTTATTCTATTTTTTTATATTGCTAGCTGAGTTGCCTATCTACTTTTAACCTCTAAGATGAAAGCCTTTAATATGTTTAAGCAAGTCGTTTTTCTATGGATACTTTGTAGCAACATAGTCCTTGCCCAATCCAATGATTATTTTGCTTATTACCGTACCATAAACGCAGCGGAATTATCCAACACTACCCATTCCTACGCTCAAGCAGATTCTCTTTATCAAATTTCTTTTAATGCTGTTCCTCGTCCATTCAATCAAGATTTATTCTTGGCAGCAGTAAATGCTAGCGCGCTAAAAGATTATCAAAAAGTAAAGGCTTATTTAGAACATGGATTTTCTTTGGGGCTGCAGTACAAACAAGTAAAAAAACATCCAATCTATTCTTCTTTAAAATCTAATATCAAACGAAGAAAACTGAAAAAGGAATTTAAGCTTCGACATAAAATATACAAAAGCAAATTGGATGCTCGTCTAGTAGCGGCTATGCAAGCGATGGATGAAAGAGATCAAGAACCAAGACAAAAAAAGTATGACAAAATGCCTTGGAAAGAGCAGCAGCAATACATGAAAGCGGCGGACAGTATCAATTATACCATTCTAAAATCTTATCTAGAACAAGGTATTTTTTTTGGAGTAAGTACCATTGGAGAAAACAATCCGGGGAAATATGCCGTAGCCGATCTCTCTTTATTGATGAGGCATATGAGCGCAGCGCATCTCAAGGAACTAAAGCCTTATTTTATAAAAGCCATAAAAGAAGGAGAAATGCGACCTTGGTATTTTGCCTCCGCCTATGACTATACAGACATGTATAAAACGACCATTGAAGATCGCGATGAAAATGGCCGACCGATTCTTATTATCCAACAAACGTATGGTACTTTTTATTTCACCAATGACGACCAAAAATTGGAGCTTTACGCCATCGAAAATTTAGAAAATGCGAAGGTTCTAAGAGCAGAAATTGGTTTGGATTCGATGGAAGAGTATGCGCTGAAGGAAGGTTTAAAATTACCTATTGAAGGCGAATTTAAAAAAACGTTTTAGCCTAAAATTTTATGATTCTAATCCTGAGTGCAGATAAAGACTTGACAACGAATGAGGTATGCGATTGGTTGATTTTTAACAAGCAAGAGTATGTCCGCTTCAATGGAGAAACTGGAATTGATTTTCCCAACACCGAGGTCAGTAGTCAACAGGGACAATATAAGATTGAGTTTAAGCGCACAAAGCGGGTTATCGACTTAGAAGAGGTTTCTGCCTATTGGTATCGCAGGGGTTATCTCAATCGTACTATTTCTAAGGTCGAGCTTCCCGAGCGCCCCAATTTAGCAGGAGAGATCAATCATTTTTTAGCAAAAGAGATCAAACACTATAAAGAATTTTTATACCTCTTTTTGGATGACAAACCAGGAATCGGTAGCTTTTCTAATAATGCCAAAAACAAACTACACCTTCTTCTAAGTGCGGAACGCTTAGGCTTGAATATTCCGCCAACCACTATTCTCACTCAAAAAAAAGACCTCCTAGCCTTTCAAGAAAAACATGGAGCCCTTATCGCAAAAGCCATCTATAATGGATTCTCTTTTGACGCCCCACAATTTGCCATTGAAGGTTATACCTGTCTTTTGGAGGAAGAAACCATCCGCAATTTACCCGATGAATTTTTTCCATCTTTCTTTCAAAAAAATATTCCTAAAAAATTAGACATCCGAATATTTTATTTATCCGGAAAATTCTATTCTAGCGCCGTTTTTTCTCAGCGAGATAAGCAAACGCAAATAGATGTCCGGAGGTATAATGACGAAAAACCCAATCGGGTTATTCCTTTTGCATTGCCCCAAGAAATAGAAGAAAAGATACATCGCCTGATGACTCAGCAAAATCTAAAAAGTGGGTCCATTGATTTGGTCTATGGAACGGATAAACAATTTTATTTTTTAGAGATTAATCCAATCGGTCAATTTGCACAGGTCTCTTATCCTTGCAATTATTACCTAGAAGAAATCGTCGCTCAAGAACTTCACCAAGCAACAATAAAACATGAAGGAACTTAAGAAAAACATCCAAAAAGATTTGGCTTCTCTTTCTGGTCAGATGTCTGTTGATGCCCAACTCTGGGAGGTCAACATGTTTGATCTGCAAAGCCAAAGTAATGAAGAAGAATATAGAATTGTAACTTGCCATCGAAAAGATGATGAATACCAAATCCCTGTCAGTTCTTTTTATAAACCAATCTCTAATTGGTTTAATATCGCAAACGACTAATAAGAGTTTATTGTAACATATGGATACTACACTACCTTTCCTTCTTTCCCCTGATTGCCAAATCGTAAAAGGCCATAGACGAAGTGCTGTTTATGATTTGACCAGAAATGAAATTAAATTTATTCCAAATGGACTCGCAGATATTTTGACTGAGTATAATCGAAAAACGATCGCGGAAGTTTTTCAAGATTTCCAAGCGGAAGATCATGAATTATTGCAAAGTTATTTTGATTTTTTACAAACACACGAATACATCATCCTGTGCGATCCGGATGAATTGGACTTCTTTCCATCGGTTCCTAACACTTGGAAGTATCCGGCCAAAATTAGCAATGCTATTTTATTTTTCTCTAGCAATAGTTCCTATGATTTTCTCCAAAGCATCCAAGAACTAGAATTACTGGGTTGCAAACATATTGAAATCAGGATTTACGAGCCGACTGATCTAGCACTTTTGAAAACAACGCTAGAGCAGCTAGAATTTAGCCCCCTAAAGTCTATTGCCCTTATTCTCCAATATAGTCCCGATTGCAATATTGATTCGATCTTGGAATTGATTCGATCTTGTCCGAGAGTTATTTCGGCACTGATCTTTGCCGCTCCTTTTGAGCAAGAATATCCACGCAAAAAAATAAAATTTGTTCAAGCTAAGCTCACAGAGATACCCGATCACAAGAATTTAAAATGCTTCAATGTAAACATGCAATTATTTTATGAGGCTCAATCTTTTAATGCTTATTATAATCGAAAAGTTTGCATCGATCAGCATGGAGCGATCAAAAACACGCCGGAGTCGCAAGAAATATTTGGAAGGATTGGAGAAGACCCACTTTCAGAAGTCATTGAAAAAAGTGATTTTCAAAAATTGTGGACGATTAGCAAAGATAAAATTGACATTTGCAAGGCTTGTGAATTCCGCTATATGTGTGTAGACCCATCGCCCGTAAAAGCAAAGGAAGATGGAACGGGCTATTCCGTGGGAACTTGTAATTATGATCCCTTTACGGCAAGTTGGGCAGAGGAAGACAACAATCCCACAGAAGATTAGCATCTAATAAAACTCAATTTCTACTCTCCTATTTTTTTGTTTTCCCGCTTCACTTTCATTGTCAGATAATGGAAAGCGCTCGCCTTTTCCTTCTATCTTCATACGATCTTGGCGGATTCCTTTTGAGCTTAAATATTTTCGTACCGCAATCGCTCTTTTCCTAGACAGGGTCAAATTATAATCCTCCGATCCAACAGCGTCCGTATGGCCAGTAATCTTCACTTTTAGCGCAAGCTGTTTTTTCATAACCTCAACCACCTGATCCAACTTAGGATATTCCAAACTCAATAGCTCCGATTGGTCGTAAGCAAAACCCAAATTATGGATTATTATTTTACCTGGAACCTTGCTAGGATTTTCTTTTTCTTCCTCTTCCGAAACGATCACAACAGAAGGTTCTGGAGCTGGCATTATGGTTTCCTTTTTCTTGGGCAATTTAATCCGATGGAGAGAATGCCGACTAGAATCTGCATAAATATTTGCTTGCCGATTAGGATCTTCTTCATAAACCAGATTCGGATCTAAGGCTAGTAATTCGATATCATCAATCCCATATT
>CAYQRA010000534.1:0-5149 GCA_964419315.1 uncultured Saprospiraceae bacterium
CTTGCTTATTTCCCTAATGCAATTTCGAAGAAATCAGATTCAAAAACTCTTTCCGCGTCGTTTCCTTTTCAAATTCCCCCGTAAAGGCAGAAGTAGTCGTTACCGAGTTTTGCTTTTGTACTCCTCGCATCATCATACAGAGGTGTTGAGCCTCAATAACCACAGCGACTCCTAGTGGTTTTAGCGTGTTTTGAATAGAATGTAAAATCTGATCTGTTAGTCGTTCTTGCACTTGAAGACGCCTTGCAAAAACATCGATGACTCTTGGGATTTTACTAAGCCCTACAATGTGGCCATTGGGAATATAAGCGACATGTGCCTTCCCGAAGAAAGGCAACATATGATGTTCACACAAAGAGTATAGTTCGATATCTTTGACCACCACCATTTCGCTATAGTCTTCTGTAAACATGGCCGAACGAAGAATTTCTTCGGCATCTAGATCATATCCTTGCGTCAAAAACTGAATGGCCTTGGCCGCTCGTTCTGGTGTTTTCACTAAACCTTCTCGTTCTGGTTGCTCTCCTATTTGTTCGAGCATATCTGCATAATCAGACATCAATTCTTGGGTCACCTTTTCCCCGTATGATTCTACTTTTTTATAAGCCATAATGATTAGTTTTCGCCATAGTATTCGGCATAAATAGTTTCGGTTTCTTCTAGTTTGATACAATGAAGTTCACAGTTTTCGAGGTGAGGCTCCAATTGTTTCCAGAAAAGGATAACCATATTTTCTGTAGTTGGTTGTAAATTTTTGGGAATAAAATCAACATCAAGGTTAAGATTGGAATGATCTACTATATCTGTGATGTGTTCTCGGATAAGTAGACTTAGTTTTTTGGCGTCCATAACAAAACCAGTCAAGGGGTCTGGACGACCTTTGACCGTAATGTGAAGCTTATAATTGTGACCATGCCAATTCTTATTGGCACATTTCCCAAAAACCTCTTGATTTTTGGCGTCACTCCACTGTTCTACCCAAAGCTTGTGAGCAGCGTTAAACCTTTCTATTCTGGTTAGATAAACCATTGATATTGATTTAAAATGAGGGGCAAAAGTACGAATATTTATAGGAAATAAACAGTTAACAAAAGAGATTAGTACTGCTCAGAAAATTATTTTCTGATTTCAATTTTGCACCCGAGTCGACCGAAGGGAGAAATCAAAGATTCCCAAGCATCTTATAATATGGTCCTATGGAAATGAGAAGTTGGAGAAAAAGCTTAAGCAATAGAAATCGTGGTCTTCAATTCTAGAGTCCTTGTGAAATCTACTGATTTATCTATTTAAAGACGTCTTTTATCTAATTTGTTCTTATTTTCAAGCCAAATACTCTTTTCTTGGGAGCTATGTAAGTGCTTGGATAATAATAAAATCTAATAAATGTTAGATTTATCCTGAACCAAAGCGGCAACCTGCAATATTTTCCAGTAGATATGGATACGATCACTAAGCGAAATATTCGCTCTAAACTATATAGTTTTTTTACGACCAGAGTCGTTTACCACTCCTTGGTTTGGCTACTATTTTTAGTGCTACTCATTGCGATGGATAGCAGTTCTAGGAGTTTCTTCTTTACCTTTAGTATTGAATTAGTCAACGTTCTTTTTTATGCCATCGTAGTGTATTTCAACTTATTCTACCTAATCCCAAGATACCTGAGTGAAAAACAATTTCTTTGGTATTGTCTGCTTTTGCTGGCCAGTGTATTGCTGATCACTCCCATAAAAATGGTGACGCTGTACTTTCTGTTCAACTATTTTCCAGAAGCACAAGCACAAATCGTCAATCATCAATATGTCTTTTTTGTCTCGGCTTTTATTATCGCAGGAGGATCTACGATATTGAAGATCATTTCTGATTGGGCCAAATACCAAAGAGATCGAAAAGAACTACAAACGCAAACGATGCAATCAGAGTTGAGGTTTTTGAAGTCCCAAATCAATCCGCACTTCTTGTTTAATACACTCAATAATTTGTATGCGCTTACGCTAAAAAAGTCAGACAAAGCTCCAGAAATTGTGATCAAACTTTCGGAGATGATGCGCTATATGCTTTATGAATGCAATGAAAAGAAAGTACTATTGAGCAAAGAAGTCCACTATATCAAAAACTACCTAGACTTAGAAGCTTTGCGACAAGGAAAAGATACAGAAATCACTTTTGATGTAAAAGGCCAAGTCATGGATCAGAAAGTCGCGCCTTTGATGTTTATTCCTTTTTTGGAAAATAGCTTTAAGCACGGCCTAAACAGCTCGATTTCTCAAGGCTTTGTTCATATCAATTTGAATGTAGAACAACAGCATATTCATCTTTTTATTGAAAACAGCAAAGCAGAAACATTACCTTTGCAAACGCATCGCCGCAGTGGTGGTATTGGCTTGGTCAATGTCCGAAGAAGACTAAATATCCTCTACCCCAATCAACATGAACTAAAAATCTCAGATTCTCCAAAAACGTATGGAGTGGATTTACATATTGACTTAAAAAAATAAATTTTCAGGGTACTCAAACAAAACATCCAACTATGATAAATGCAATTATCGTTGACGACGAACCTTTAGCTCTTGATGTGCTGGAAACTTACATCGATAAGATTCCAGAAATCAATTTGGTCCAACGCTGTAATAATGCCTTGGAAGCCAATGAAGCGCTCAATAATCATGATATCGATTTGATGTTTCTTGACATTCAAATGCCTCAACTTACGGGGACGGAATTTTTGAAAACACTATCAAAGCCCCCTTTAGTCATTTTTACTACTGCTTATGACAATTATGCAGTAGAAGGGTTCGAACTCAATGCCATTGATTATTTGCTAAAACCAATATCCTTAGAACGTTTTATGAAGGCGGTCAATAAGGCGGTAGAACAAATCGACATGCAGAAGGCAGGTACTTCAGGAGCTGGCGGAGGAGAAGAAGATACTGATTTCATCTTTGTAAAGGCCGATAAGAAGTTGATTAAAATCAAATACTCTGATATCATTTATATCGAAGGACTTAAAGACTATGTCATCATTCGTCAGGAAACGGGTCGCGTAATCACCCTGCAAACCATGAAATCATTGGAGTCTAAATTACCGGCTTCCACCTTTAAACGGATTCACCGCTCTTATATCGTGAATCTGGATAGGATCAATGCCATCATGGGAAATATGGTAGAAGTGACGGAAAAAAATGCAGCCAAGCATTTGCCGGTTGGCAAAAACTACCGAGAAGAATTATTGGCCATTGTCAACCAGAATAGACTTTAACTTTCCTTAGCTGCGCAATTCTCAAGCTGCGTAATAGAAGAACGTACTTTTTAGCTCCGCTCTAAAAGTAGAATAGGGTTCATGCACCAATGGTGCAGAACCCTATTTTATCTAACAAAACCAACTAAAAACGTGTTTGTTTTATCTGGATGGTAAATTTGAAGATCCTCCAGATCAGGAATAATTTTCAGTCCCCTCCCCCTCTTTCCTCTTTAATAATCCTGCTTCGATTTCAATAGTGAATTAACGCTTTATTGAATAACTTATTGACAAAACGCCCAGCAATCCAATATGCTGTTCCCTTAAGAAAACTTTAACCAAACAAGGTTATGGATAGTTTAAAAGGAAATGAATTAGTCAAAAAAGCATCTAAAATCGTCCTTTTCAGCAAATACACTTCATTAGTTTCAATAATATCTGTTGATCCACCTTCTTTCTCCTAATCTTGGTTATTTTTGTGCGTTCGCTTTGCGAAATAACATTGTACCGTATTTTTCGTAGAATGAAAGGTACTATAGCGTTATCTGGCGGAATGGCTTTGAATTTATTTTTAGGATCTTGATAAATTGAATCTATTTTTTCCGTCACTTATTTTTTACAAAATCACCACAATTTGTCATTTAGAGATTTTAATTTTTCTGACCTCCTCAACGATGCCCTCGATGCGATGGGTTTTGTGGAGCCCACGCCCATTCAAGAGCAATCCATTCCAGAAATTCTAAACGGTAAAGACCTCATCGCCTGTGCCCAAACGGGAACGGGAAAGACGGCGGCTTTTTTATTGCCGACATTGGATAAGATTGCTGCTGATCCTAATCGAGGAAAAAAGGTCAATACCCTGATCATTGCTCCAACGAGGGAATTAGCCCTACAAATCGATCAGCAGATTGAAGGGCTGGCGTATTTCCTTGGAGTGAGCTCCCTTCCGGTATATGGTGGAGGTAGTGGTCAAGGCTGGGATCAACAAAAGAAAGCCTTCAAGCTAGGAGCGGATGTTATTGTAGCCACCCCAGGTCGATTGATTTCGCACATCAATCTGGGATATGTGGATTTATCAGGAGTCAAAACTTTAATCCTCGATGAAGCAGACCGTATGCTTGACATGGGTTTTAATGATGACATCATGAAGATCGTAGGAAAGTTGCCAAAAGAAAGGCAAACGCTACTCTTCTCGGCCACCATGCCTCCTAAGATTCGCTCGCTTTCTAAGAAGCTATTGAAGGAAGAAAGAATGCACCAAATCAGCATTGCCATTTCCAAACCTGCGGCTGGTGTCAAACAAGGAGCCTATCTGGTATATCCAAATCAGAAAATCCAATTGATCCAACACCTGTTGGGAGGCAAAGAAAAAGAATATTCTAGTGTCTTGATCTTCTCTTCTACCAAAAGAATGGTACGAGAAATCACTGCTTCACTTCAGCGAAAACGACTTTCCGCTTTGGCGATCTCTTCTGACCTCGATCAGGAAGCCCGCGAAAAAGCATTGCTTAGCTTTCGAACCAGAAGTACTCAAATTTTGGTCGCGACTGATATTTTAGCTCGAGGGATCGACATCAAAGAAATCAACTTAGTCATCAACTATGACATTCCCAATGATGCGGAAGATTATGTACACCGCATTGGTCGTACTGCAAGAGCGGATTCCAAAGGAGTGGCCATTACTTTTATTTCTGAGAAAGATCAATACAAGTTTCACGACATCGAGACTTTGATCGAGCAGGAGGTAGAAAAAATCCCATTGCCTAAGCACATTGGAGAAGGCCCCGCCTATAACCCTACTAAACGTCGTAGCAGCGGTGGCTATCGTGGCAAAGGTGGCGGTGGTGGACGAAACAGAAACAACCGTGGCGGTGGCGGACGTGGTCGCAATAATAATCGAAGGCGCTCTGGCGG
>CAYQRA010000535.1:0-5145 GCA_964419315.1 uncultured Saprospiraceae bacterium
CTCCAGGAGGCATGATGACCGTAACCTTCAATGGCCCAAATATTCAAGGCAATACTTTCGTCGTAGTCGCCCCCAATCAGCTCAGTGCCAATGCAGGGCTCGGGCTCGGAGTCGGCTATGATATTGTCATAGATGTCAATCAGGATGGTATCCTCAATGGCGACGATTATATTGATGGGCGCAATAATGAATCTGGTTTTTACCGCGTTCACGATACCAGTGCTCCCGGTCCAGAGGCCGTGACAGAATTGACTTATAATATCAATGGAGCCGTTGCGGCTACCTATGGCATCCCTGGCGGATTCGAATCGCAAAATCTATTCTTCCCAACCAATGTAGCTGGCGTTGTAGCTGCAACGGGCGAAAATCTACCATTGATCATCGTGAGCCATGGTAATGGACACCAATATGAATGGTATGATCACATCGGAAATCACCTGGCCTCCTACGGTTATGTCGTTATGAGTCACCGCAATAATACAGGAGCCGGTACAGTCGCTGCGTCGACGACCACGCTAACCCATACGGACGCGCTAATTGATCAGATTGGAGCTGGCGCTATCCCAGGTGCGGGTGGGCTAACCGGAAATATAGATACAGATCGAATCGTCTGGATTGGGCATAGCCGTGGTGCAGAGGGAGTGGCGATCGCCTATGACCGCATGTTTGACGGGACCTACACGCCAACCCTTTATAATATGGATGACATAAAATTGATTAGCAGCATGTTGCCAACTGACTTTCAAGGTACCAACATCGCCAATCCGCATAATGCTAATTACCATCTTTGGACCGCCTCCGGTGATAGTGATGTTCACGGAGGTGCCTGGAATCCAATAGCACAGACTTTTCACCTTCATGACCGTGCCACAGGCAATAGACAATCGACTGTCGTTCAAGGTACTGGTCACGCTAAGTTTCACAATGGAGGAGGTAATGTATTCACTGGCCCTTGTCCCATCAATCAGGCCACAACCCATCTTGTGTTGCTTGGACATTTCCTGCCTTTGGTAAAGCGCTATGTTGACGATAATATTCCATCTATTGATTTTTTGACTCGACAATATGAAAGCTTCCGTCCAATCGGTGTTCCGAATGGCAACATCTGTATTCAGGTGAGCCATGAGTATTATGACGCCTCCCCCAATACCCCTGCTAATCCACAAAAAACAATTATTCTCGATGATTATCAAACCCAGTTTTCCAATTTGGTCAGCAGTAGTGGTTCCTCAGTAACAGGTTCGATACTGAATCTTACGGAGGATCGGTTAGATGACAATAACTCCGATTTTACTTGGACTCCTACTGACCCTTTTAATGGTGCAACACAAGCAGGTGCAACGGATCTAAGTCGAGGAGTTGTTTTTGATTGGACAGGGAATGATCGATTCTACGAATGGGAAATTCCCGTTGGAGAACGCAATTTTACGGACAATCTGTTTTTATCTTTTCGGGGTGCTCAAGGCACCCAACATCCCAATACACTAGCAGTTCTCGGCGATCTCACTTTTAGTGTAACGCTCCGAGATGGGCAGGGCGTACCTGTTTCGAGTTCTATTAATATTGGTGCATTTGGTGGTGGTTTTGAACAACCCTACCAACGCTCTGGTGGTTGGCATAATGAGATGGAAACCATTCGCATCCGGCTAACAGATTTTCTGAATAATGGATCTGGCCTCGACCTGACAGACATCGTTGCGATCCGTCTGGACGTTGGTCCCTCACATGGATCAGCACAAGGTCGCATTGTCATAGACGATCTGGTGCTCAGTAATGACCGCGCAGTCTATGATGCACGTGATAATGGAGACCCTCATATCAAAACAGTCAACGGTACCAATTATGATTTCCATGGTGCTGGTGAATATACCTTGTTAAGAGATGGCACGGATTACGAAATCCAGACTCGGCAAACTCCGGTCACCACAGCGAATCCACTGCCCAACGGCTATCCAGGCTTGAGTAGTTGTGTGGCTGTAAATACCGCCGTAGCAGCTCGCATAGGGAAATACCGCATCAGTTACCAACCCGACGGCCCCTTAGATGAACAAGCAACCCGTATGCGATTGCGCGTAAACGGAGATATCCAAAAAATTAACGCCCTTGGCAGTATTAATCTCGGCACTGGTGGCCGTGTCTCTAAGACTGCGAGTGGAAACGGAATAGAAGTAGACTTTCCTAATGGATCGAAATTGATTGTTACGACTGGCTGGTGGAGTACACATAGTATTGCCTACCTTAATATTAGCGTGCTTAATACACCAGCAACGGAAGGAATAGCCGGATACATTGAACCCGGTCAGTGGCTGCCTGGACTGTCTGATGGTACCTACCTTGGGCCAAAGCCAGCCAACCTTTCGGACCGCTATAAAGATCTCAATGAGACCTTTTCAAAATCATGGCGCGTCACCGATGCGACGAGCCTCTTTGATTATGCTTCGGGTACCTCCACGGCAACTTTTACCATCAAAGGATGGCCATTTGAAGACGCTAATTCCTGTGAAGTTCCGAAGATGGAAATGGTGAAGCCGCTGGAGCGCGAGATCGCCGTGAAAGTCTGTCGGGATATTATTGATCGCGATAACCGCAATAACTGTATCATGGATGTGATCGTGACTGGAGAAATTGGCTTTGCCAAAACCTATCTATTGGCACAAAGATTGGAACTAGCCGGTACTAAAACCGAAATTTATCCAGCGCAAAAAGTCACTAAAGAAGGCGCCCCTGCGACCTTTGTCGCGGTTGTCAAACGTAGCCTCACCAATCAGCGGCTAAACTTTGACGAAAAAGAACCGCAAAATGGTAAAGGAAGCGTTCAGTTTTACTTCAATAAAAAGAAGGTTGGAGAACCCGTATCAGTTGACCCCTTTGGCCGAGCACAATGGACCAGCCCAAAACTCAACACGGGCGAATACAAAGTCAGCGCCGAATTTCTACCAGACAACGATGATAAAAATAATTTAGCCAGCAAAAGTTTAGAACTAATGTATCTAGTTCGATGATAGGAGTCTGACGACCTAGGTTCCTTTAATAAACTTCCAAGGATTTTTTCTACAAACGGGAACGCTGTGGTACACAACGTTCCCGTTTGTAGTCCTTTTTATTCCTAAATAGAAAAAAAGGCAGCTTGTTCCAGCGCTGTTAACTTAATGCGTTTAACCTAGTATATTATAAAGTAGGGAAACGATTTAATCAAATAGTGCAATTGCTTAGCCATACTCCCTCCCCCCTCTTTACAACTTTATAATTTTATAATTTTATGGAGCATGGTCCACCCCTCCTTATTAATCCTGACAAAATACATTCCTGATTCTTGTTCGGTTAAATCCAATCCCCTTCCCTTGAAAATGGGTTGGATGATCTGCCCCTGCGAGTTGTAAACAGCGATACTTGATCGTTCCATATCAAGCGGTAATGTTAAATAACCACTCGTAGGATTTGGGAATAATTTTATTTTTGTTTTGGGAGCTTCATAAATGGAAGTGCTGGATTCCGTTTTCTGACAGCTTGCCATGTCTGTAAAACTACTATTGGGGAAGGGTATTGGATCTCCTAATTTCGCTTTACTTCCATCAATAAGAATTGGAAAAATAGAGCCTTGAGCGGTTCCTATGTATAGTTGATTATTCAGAAAAAAAGCCCCATAGGCGGTTTGGTCAAATTGAATCGCGTAGGAGTTGATTTTTCCATTTTGATTATACACTTTCAAACTATCAACCGTACTTGGAGTAGACCCTATAAACACCCAAGCTTGTCCCAATGTATCAACGCCAATATCGAAGGTGCCAGCAAAAAACTCACCATTCAAGGAAGCTACCGTTGACAGATTTGTTCCATCCCAATAGGTAATAACTTGGGTGATTCCTCCTTCATTCATATAGAATTGATCGTTTAGATGCCCTCCATTATTATCCACTACAACGGGTGTTGGGATATCAATCCAACCAGAATCCGAATCGTAATAAGTAATTCCAATCGGGGAATAATTATTGGAGAAAAAGGTCGGAGCATCACTACTTCCACAATAACTCAAACAGGTACCTCCTCCCGACACTATTGTGTCTCCACCGGTGACCATACTATTCTTTAGGCTCCATTGTTGGACATAACCATCGGAAGTTATGGTCCAGAAATCGGTACTACAATCTGTGCTCTGCGCTTGTACAGAACTTAGCGTATAAACGATAAAAAAGGTCCATTTTAAAAGAGGTGCTATTATTTCAATCAATTTCATCACTTCTGGACTATTTTTTTTTGAATACAATCGTCTACCCTACGATTAAAGCAGGATAGGGCACTCAATAAGTTAACCAGAAAAGGCTATTGAGCCCTAGGCTACTCCTAAGTCATAACCTAAGGTAAGGTGGGTGTTGACGGGCTTTTTGATTCAGTAAGACTTCTATCTTTTTTGTAGAATGTAAGTGAGAAATAATAGTTTCCACAGAAACTATGAACAAAGAATCTTGAGTCCAACCTTTGATTTTACGTACAACTATTTCACAGGAGAACAAAGAAGAATAATTCGGTAAAGGAAATAGACGAACAGGAAACACTAAATCAATGGAGATAGCTTATCTTGATTTATAATTTCGTACCATCCGCAATCAACCCGTTTTTGAAAATATTGCCTACCCATTTTAATTTCTCGGTTACTTGACAAAAACTTCACAAGCGTATGCGTAGGTTTCTTAGCAATAACTTCTACTTTGACTGATTGAGAATTCATAAAAAATCTATTTTGCGTTTTAAATAAAATTTGCTGGCTCGAATGGAAGCCATCTACCGATCAATAAAAACCATGCTCCACTTTTTTCAGTAGATGTTTGGCAATCGGTATGATGATTTCGATTCTAAGAATTTGATTCTTACATTTTCTTATGTGGATCAATACCCAGCACTTCAACTCTTTGATAGCCGATTTTAAGGACGCCATTTTATTTTTTACAAAAATCTTAAATCGCCCTTAATGTTGTATACACTGTATCCAAAGTAGTACAATTAAACGGGGTTTTTATAACTATCTTTTTCCGCTATTCTCCCTCTAAAAATTCTTCCATAACTGGAGCTATGCAAGGATTTTTATAGAAAAATTAACGAAAAAATCTTAGCCCTAAAATTACCCGTTTTATCACCACCTACTACTTA
>CAYQRA010000536.1:0-5138 GCA_964419315.1 uncultured Saprospiraceae bacterium
CATGTCCGCTATGGCAATTTGCGAAGCAATATCGCCACTCCCGCCATGAAAATTAAAGATCAAAGGAACCTTTGCCGTTCCGTCATAGATAGCAGGGACGTAAATATCATAGGCTCTAGTTTCCCCATCGTATTGGATCGTTTTGCTGACATACGATTGCGCATAACTTGAGCTAAGGCAGCCAATAAAAAAGATAAATGCTATTATTTTTTTTAGGATCATATTATTTTTTTTGATTAAAACACCTAACATGGACTAGACTCCACTTAGGAGCATGTTTAAATTTAAGGCTTCCTTTCCAGAACTTCAAATTTCTAAATCGTTCCTAGCAAACAAAAGTAAAATCCCCTTTCCCCTTTATAAAAAAATAGCGCTAAAAGAACATTCTTTTAGCGCTATTAGGGTAAACGTACCAAAAGTAAATAGGAAACAGAAACTTCCATGCGCGTCAACTTAATTTTTTATAATCTGTTTTTTACCTCGTTTCGGGGTATTTCGGTGTCGGAACTACGTCCCTCTTTATCTATTTTGAATGAAAATGGCTACAAACAGCGTCAGAAGTATATTAAAGGGACGTAGTTCCGGCTCTGTTAATTTTAATGCGTTTGCCCTATAGCGCTATTGATCTAATCAGAGTTAGATTTTAAATGCTTATATTTCTTCCAGAGTACCGCTAATATTAATAAGGTATTCTTCCCCATTATAGAAAGTCCCAGTCATCTTAAAGATAATTGGATTACCAATCCCTCCATATTCTTCCACCTCTATAGTTGGTTTATCACATTCAAAAATGTCACACTCAATCGTTGTGTTTGGAGTGGCCAATCTCATAGTAAAAAAGTGGAGTACAAAATTGCTAGTTCCCCCATTGCTAGCATCTAAAATAGCGCCGGGGTAGACTCCATTGACTTCTGAATTTGCTCCAAAAATTATATTCCCAGCCACATTCATATTTATGACAAAATCTGTAATTAGTACTTCTGGTTCGTTATCAATTTGGTACGTAAAAAAAGTTGCAACTTGATCACAGGCAGCCAAATTCAGATCACGAATAGGGCTATCCATCGAATTAAACATCGAACTTTCTCCTTTCAAGTTTGAATCCAAATCAATTCCATATAGCTCAAAATCACTCGACTCGCAGATATTGACTGCGGAACAAAAATAACCAGTGGCATCGACCGGAATAAATGATTTAGTCCCATCATGGTAAACGACCACATAACCATGACTTACCGCATCCGAATTACAATCAACTAGATTCCCACAAACTTCAACTATAATTTGCTCAGATGAAATGGTGATTATTCCTAAATCAGTATCTCCACTAAAAGGACCAATGTCTTCCTCATAAAAAACAGCACCACACTCGTTGCGAATTTGTATAATCAAATTTTGACCTTGGGGAATCCAACCACAAAATATTCCTTCTCCCCCCGTATACTCCCTGCCAAGATTTCGCCCTTGATTCGCTAAAATAATGGAAACCGGAAGACCAGCAATTCCCATTCCTGCATCATTGACCACCGTTCCCGAAAGCTTTACGGCAGTAAAAGGAAGATCACAATTCCACCAAGAAAAATGGCTCACCTCTCCTACAAAAAAATCTCCTTCTCGTTTGGCCATTCCTTCTTCCAGCCAGTATCCACTAGCTTCATCAAAATGCCATAAAGGAATCTCCGTCACATTCGAACCAGCAGGAACCTTTATATACAAAGTAGTTGATCGGTCTGTTTTTAATTCAAGTATTTCATCATTAGCCCCTCTCAATTCTACCCCAGCCATCCCAAGACTCATTAAGGTTTGTAATTCACTGTCGGCATTAAAGGCTCTAAAATCCCCGGGCGACATCATTTCAAAATTTTCATCCGCAGGATCTAAATGAACCGCAGAAACCTCCACTTCCCCAGTATAAACAGTCCCATCAGCAGTCACAAATGCATCGCTTGGAAAATTAATTTTTACGGCTTCTCCAAAATTCACCATTCCACCAATGGAGGCTTCTACATTTCTTATTTCTGCTTTTGCAGGTAATACGATACGGGTTTGACTGACTTGGTCTTTGGACAATGCAACCAATTTGGTAATGGACCAATAATTTTCTCGACTAGCGGTCACTAGCGTACCCTGTGCATCCAATTGAATGTTTTGTAAATTAAAAAAACCATTTTCATCGGTCCTAACTTCCTTCCCTCTAACCTCAATTTTTACGTCAGCAAGGGCTTCTGAATTTTCATCCAAAACCTTCCCCGAAATATCACCGACATACAAATCAGCCGGATGGGTAATGACAATATCTGGTATCGAATCGACCGTAGGATCAGGGTCCCCAGTCATGGGCGCTGGTGTTACTGGATCTTTTTCACAGGAAATAAAAGTGGAAATACTAAATACCGCAAGGAGTAGAAAAAAAGTGGTGCGGAATAAATTGGATCTTAAGGTGTTTTGTTCGTTCATAACTGTTTTAGTTTAATTGAATGCTAAGAAGCTGTTTGCCTTTGTTACCTAAAGCAAACGCTTAGGCTTGGTGATACTAACTTCTTTAATTAAACTAAAGTAGTGGAGTCCTATTGTGTACGCCATAAAAAAAACTGACTTCAAATTGTCGGCTCTTATCATTTTTCTAATGCTCGGGGTGTTCTATGCATTTTAGGAATTGAGTGAATTTGAGGGTCGATCATTTTCTTAATTTATTGAGGATGTTTTGACTTTAAGCGGAGTTGGTTGGAGCTGAACTTAGGTCTGCGTATTAACTTCGGTAATACGCAGACCGTCGAATTTAGGTTTTGAGGGCAGTGCATTTTTTAGGAATGGACATTTGAGGTTTTCCTTTCAGATAGGCCCCAACTTTGATCAAAAGACCTTTAATTCATGGGCGCCGCCCAATCTGAATTTCTTACAAATAGGGTGTATTGAAAATAAGGTTTTCCTTTGTCTGTCATCTCAAGTATCTCGGTAACCGGAAGTATTTGAATCGTCTTATTTAGTCTCATCGTATTCCCATATGGATTGTCTACATTATCCATTTTTATGAGCGACTTATGATATTCTGGTGTCATTCTTTTAAAGTCTTTGACTCCGACGATATAAATAAAAAGCATATTATCTGCTGAAACGGGCATTCTAGAATACGCTCCTTCCTCCCGCATAAATTCTGGTAGCTGATTACTGGGCATAACCATGTAGCTATCGTTCATCATAATATTGATCGTCAAAACTTTATTTTCAAAATCTAAATCTGACCTTCTGACTTTAGAAGCAAATGGATGAGAACCATTTACTCTGTATTGAAATACGTGCCCCAAACCTAAAAAACCATATAACCTTTCTTCTTCCAATTTGTAGGCTTGGTATTGCTGCTTAAAATTCTGAAACATCACTTCATCTCTACCTTGTCTTTCTTCTAGATAAAGCATATTTGATTTTAAATGATCCAGTATAAATAAGGTATCAGTAGATTCGCTATAAATTCCAAGGAGGGCTGCTACCAAATCATCGGTAGATTTTTCTGCTAAAGCCTCCCCCCCTTTCAAAATATCCGATGGATAAAGTTGCAATAAATACTCTTTTAAAAGAGCTCGGTCTTGTATTCTATCGATTCCAATAATTTGAAATTTTTCATTCTCCGGAAGTTCTTGATAGTACTTCTGCAATTCCAAGTATTTATCATAATAGTCTTGGTTATTGCGACCTTGGAAAACAGCCCATTTTTTTAAGGCCTTTTGTAAAATAGCTTCCTCTCCAGTAGCGAGAAAATCATTAAGCAAACTTGCCTGTACAAAGTCAAGTTCCGCGATGTAGTGATTAACCTGATGATTCTTGTTTAAAAACTTAAACAAATCGACATCAAATTTATTGGGTTCATGAAATCCATGAATTTCCCCTACCAATATCAGTTTATTATTGTCAATATCTTTTCCTAATGAAGAGTAAGAAAAAGTGGCATCCAAAGGTATGGTTTCGCTATTTTCAGATAAATACTTGATATACTTTCCTCCGGTTGCATATTCCCACAAGTGGAATCCACCATAAAGTAATACACTGACTAGAAGGATTCCTAAAAAAAATTTAGCTAAATATTTAAATATTTTTTTTACCATTTTTTATTTTTTTATTTCCTATTGGCTTTAGTCCTTTTACTTTTTCACCCTAATAAAAGTTTCAAATCTTTCACATACTTTCTACTGACCGTCAAATAAATATTCCCAAAATCTTTTAAGAATAAATGATAGTAGCCTCCTTCATGGTATTTCAAATTTCTAATTTTGGAAATATTGACAATGTGACTTTTATGGATTCTAAAAAAATCAGGTTGAGGTAAGACCTCTAAAATACTGGAAAGTGTTTTTTTGGTAAAAAACGATCGGTCTTTCGTCTGGATTAAGGTTTGTCCACTGTGCCGAGAAATGTAATAAATTTCCTCTAATTGAAAATTAGTGTGGCCGTTTAATGTTTTAATTAAAATAGAAGGTCGCTCTATTTTTTCTGCTACTATATTTCCAATCAACCAATTCGTTGCGGCTCCAAAGTCCTCAAAAGTTTGCGCTTCGTATTGGTCATTTACTTCCAAAAGTCGGTCTACAGAATATCTCGCTGATTGATGGAGGGAATAAAGAAATGCAATTTTTTGAACACCAAATTGAACCAATCGAGGCATAAAATCTTGTTCCAACCATTTCATAGCTTGGGTCCAAGAACCTTTGACTTTTCGATTATCATTGATTGCTCGAAAACATTGCTTATATTGAATGGCTTCAAAAATCAACTCGCAGCCTTCTTTGACTTGTTCCACACTGATATAGCCCAGCCAATCTATATGCAGAAAATCGTCTTCATAATAGTACAAATTAAAGTAACTTTTGGCTCGCAAAAGCTCTGCCTGATGCCCTCGATTATCCATATATTAAGTAAGTTATAAACTATTTTGAATTTCAGAAGTAACGTTCAGCCTTTTTTTCATACCGTTGAGTTTACTCCAGATATAAAAAGAAGAAAAACAATAAATCATTGCTTACTTTTGAAATAAAAGTTTGCAAAAATTACTTTTTACAAAAATATATTATGTGGATTAAAGATTTTCTAATGAAACCTGCTGACCTTCCTTATGATTTCGAGGAATGGGAAAAATTGCCTTTTCC
>CAYQRA010000537.1:0-5119 GCA_964419315.1 uncultured Saprospiraceae bacterium
TCGTTTTAAAACAACCATCGCATACATTGCAATGCCTTTGTAAACTATCTACAAAAATAGCATTCATCGCATCGGTTTCACCAAAGACATGATCGACGCCCAAATCCGCCACCACTCTTCTTACATTGTCTTTCGCTTCTTCGGAAATGTAACCATTGTCTAGCGTAAATGCCAAAACCTTCATCCCCATTTCTTTCACTTGCGCAACGGCATAAGAACTGTCTTTTCCGCCACTCAACAAGACCAAACAATCGTATTCGCCTTTTTGCTTCGCCAAGGTTTTATCAAAGAGTGCTTTGAGGTCTTCTTTGGTTTTAAAATATTTACTAACTTTCTGTTGATAACTTGTAAAAGATTGACACAGGTTACAAACGCCTTCTTCATTGAAAGTGGACTTTGGATAAGTCGAAGGCAAACCACATTCTACACAATTGTGTACCCCTTCTAATGTTCTCGTTCGTTTCCTTTCTCGCAGCTCTACAATCCCCTGTCCTACTCCTGGGAAATTTTGTAAAACCTGCTCTATCTCTGCCAGTTCTACTCGACGACCTCTGATTTTTACTTGCGAATCTTTGCGACCAAAATACTCTAGGTATCCTTTTTCCGCTTGTATCCGCACCAAATCACCCGAGCGATACAAACGCTCGTTTTCTGCAACAGGATGATCCATAAATTGGGCCTCCGTCAAATCTGGTTGATTCCAATATCCTTTGGCCAAGCCAAGGCCACCGATATACAATTCTCCGATTACTCCTTCCGGAACTGGATTGCCAAAATCATCGAGAATATAAAGACTGGTATTGCTAATCGGACGGCCAATCGGAACGGAAGCAAGCGAAGCATCCGCCACTGAATTATATTGATGAACCACACAACCTACCGTCGCTTCTGTAGGACCATATTCATTAAAGATCTTTAAATCTTTTGAAAAATTTTCTTGGACAAATTTTGCTTGATCCGTCTTAAAATTTTCACCCCCAACAATCATCGTTTTCAATTGCGAATCTTGATATTTACCTCCTTGCATAACCGCTAAATGCGAAGGGGTCAATTTGATTAGATTGACTTGGTTTTCTTCCAATACTTTCAGCAAGGCTAAGTCTGGCCCCGTTTCCGGTTCTTGATAAGCGATGAGTGTTCCACCACAAATTAAAGGCAGGAACAAAGAGGTGATGGTCAAGTCAAAACCAACCGCTGTAAAAAAGGGAACGACTGGCCGAAAACCCTCGGTATAATTGATTTTTGCCCATTGAATATAATGTGCCAAAGAACGATGTGCCACCATTACCCCTTTCGGCTTTCCGGTCGAACCAGAAGTATAAATCATATAAGCCAAATCGGCTGGCGTGGTTTTGATCGCTGGCAAATCCAAAGATTGCTGTCGGATAAAAGCAGCTTCTTTATCTAGTTCGATTAGGTTTTTAAAGGTCACTCTAAGCTTTGCCGACCAAACGGAATTACTGAGAATCAATTTTGCTTGTGCATCTTCTAAAATGCCAATGATTCTTCCCGATGGATAATTGGTTGGAATGGGAATAAAAACTCCTCCCGCTTTTAGCGTCGCCAATACACTGATGATAAACTCTGGAGAACGGGCCAAAATAATGGCCACGCGATCTCCTTTTTCCAAACCATTTTTAAGCAGGTGATGTGCCAATTGATTGGCGTGTTGATCCAAATCTTGATAAGTCAGCGATTGGTCTCCATACTTTATCGCGATGCTTTCTGATGCCTGTTTTTCTACTTGTTCGTTCAACAAATCATTGACCGTAATCGTGGTATCAATGGCCGAATGTTCTTGTGCTTGATTAAAGGAAATGCTGTTTTCTAAATGCAAAGAAGGTTGGCCAATATTTTGAAAACGATCTGCTATAAAACCATCAAACAATTGTAGAAATTGAGAAGGCGTTTGTGCTCTTTGTTGCTTATCAAATACAGCGGTGTTCAAATCAAAGCCCAATTCGATACAACCAGAATCATCAAAATCATAGACCTGCAATCGCAGGTGGTGGCCGGGGTCGGCGTGGTCGGCATGTATCCAATTAGAGGTGGCTTTCTGACCATTGAATGTTTTTAGGTTGGCATTGATATAATTCAAAACTACATTGAATCCTCGATTGAGTTCGGGACTACTTATCCCTGCTTGCGCGTGGCGCAAAAACTCCATTGCTTCGTTGCGCACTTTTTGGTAAAGGCTACTAAAATTATCTTCTGGGCTCAGGTTGACTGCCATTGGAAAAAGCTCAATAAACAAACCTGGTGTTGCTTTAAAAGCAGCACTCGAACGGTTGTGAGCGGGCGTTCCAATCGCTAGTTTTTGCTGATTAGTTACTCGATAAATATAAGTCAATAGAAGAGTAGAAAACACAGAAAACAAAGAGAGGTGTTGGGTCCAAGATCGCAAATCTGATTCTTGCACTAAGGCGCGCAGGGCATCTGATTTTTCTTTGCTTAGGGTGATGCTTATTCTTTCGGAATGACTAGCTAATTCGCGATTGGAGCGACCGTAAAAAGCAGGAGGATCTGGAAGTGTTTTGGCCTTATCTTGCCAATGTAAAATACTTTTTTGATTAGCGGGATTATTCGCCTGTAGTGCCTCGTATTGGATGTAGTCTGCGTAGTGGGGCGTGGACATTTCATCAAGACTTTCTCCTTGGATTAGTTTTTGATAAATCTGACCTAATAATCCGTATTGCTCCGTGACCGCCCAAGCATCCGTTATCAAATGATGTTGATTGAGGTACCACAGGTATTTTTCTGCTGACAATTTGATGAGAACAGAATCAAATAAACAAGTATCAATATCAAATATTTTTTGACTCCGCTGTTCGACCCATTCTTTTAAAAACTGTTCTTGATTGGCTTGGGAAGAAAAATCTAAGAGGGTCAGATCTCCGGTAAACTGACTCGTGATTTTCTGTTGAGCCTCCTGCCCTTCTTTATTTAAGAAAACCGTACGCATGATATCGCACTGTTCCATTAATTTTTGAAAGGCTTTTTGAAATTGATTGACCTTGATGGCTGTATTCAATTCAAAAGTCAAGGCCATATTATACATCGGCGAATCGGGGCTCATTTGCTGTCCGATCCACATCAATAATTGACTTCTCGTTAGGTCGTAATATTTTGCTTCCAATGCTCTGTTTTTATTTATTCCTCTTTCAGACACGACCTGGTTTGCAGTATTAAACTGCGCGCCAGATTAGACATCTAATTCTTTACTCGATTGATAAAATTAACCATGGCCTCTACGGTCATAAAGTTTTCGATAGTCATTTCTTGTGGAGTAACCTTAATGCTGTACTCTTCTTCAAGGAAAGCGATCAATCGCATCATGGCCATAGATTCTATGAGTCCTGTTCCTAGCAAGTCTTCTTCTGGATCAATTTCTAAATCTGCGCGACCATCATGTAATTTTTCGATGATGAAATTGATTATCGTTTCGTTCATATAAAGTCCTTAAATAATTTGTGAACCTATCCAATCTGGAGTGCCGCTTGGAACGATTCCCCAAATCAAGATTCTTTTAATTTCAATTGTTCTTTTAATGCAGAGCGTTTTATTTTACCTGTTGCAGTACGCGGAAAAGAAGTGACAAAAGTCATCAATTCCGGGATGGCATATTGTGGTATTTTTTCTTTTAAGAAAGTTCGTAGTTCTTCTTCGTTAATCCCATCCGATCCCCTCGGAATTATCGCTGCCTCAATTTGCAGCATGGTATCATCAGCTCTGCTTGTAAATACTGCCGCTTCTGAAACTTCGGGGTGACTCACTAAATGCGCTTCGACCTCCCCCAACTCTACTCGATAGCCACGTATTTTTACTTGGTGATCTTTTCTACCAATCAGGTGCAAGTCTCCGGCAGCATCCATGCGTACCAAATCTCCTGTTCGATAATAAACATCGGCTAATCCCGTATCTCTTTTTTTGCTAAAAAAAGACTTTGCCGTAAGGCTCGGATTTTGCCAATACCCTTTCATCGTCGTCACTCCGCGAATCAGTAATTCACCGACTTCTCCAAGGCTCACTTCATCATCATCTTCATTTAAAATTAAACCTTCCATATTTTCGAGTACCCGACCAATCGGAATAGGGTCATCCGACATTGGCAATCCGGTCAGGTTATAATAAGTGCATTGATTGGTTTCGGTTGGGCCATAAGAATTGCTAAACTGAGCATGGGGCCACTGCTGCATGAGTCGACGTAAATATTTGGGCGGAAAAGCTTCTCCTGCATAAATAACTAGTCGCAAAGATTCCATATTTCGTTCTTCAAGCAAACCCTTTTCCAGCATTTGAATCAAGGCTAGTGGAACCGAATACCAAACCGTCACTTTCTCTTTTTCCAAAAGCTGACTCAGACTGGTAGGCAATACAATATGGGCATCTTGAGCGATCACTGTACTTGCTCCAACTAAAGGAGCAGCAAAAAAACCGATGGTTGAAATATCAAAATAAATAGGTGCATGATTTCCAATTCTATCCGCTTCGGTGAGTTGATAAAGATCGGCAGACAAGCGGGCATAACTCAAGCCACTGGCGTGGGTATGCATAATTCCTTTGGGATCGCCAGTAGATCCTGAAGTGTATAAAATATAAGCCAAATCATATTCGACCAAAGCGAAGGGGCGGGTATAATTTTCCGAGGCTTGATAAACTTTTTCCCAAGAAATAATTGGTCGCTCACCGTCATCTTTGAGGCCGATGATCGTTTGTAATTCAATGTCTTCTGCTAGTACTTTTTTGAGATTTCTTTTTTGGGAAGGATTGGTAATTAATACCTTGATCCCGCAATCATTGATTAGGAAACGGCTGCGGGTCGCAGGTGCTTTGGGGTCTAAAGGGACATAGACGGCTCCTGCATTTAGAATGCCATAAATCGCAATGGCGGTTTCGATACTTCGGTTGAGGTAGATGCCTACTCGGTCGCCTTTTTTTACACCACAATCTTTTAAGATATTGGCTACCTGATTCATCTTCACCTCTAAGTCTCGGAAGGTCAAGGCCTTTTGGCCACACTTGAAAGATTCGCGCTCGGGGAAACGAGCAGCGGCATTATTCACGATATGTGAGAACAGGTAGATCAAGTGTGGTGTAGTCTTCTTTGGTTAATGAATAA
>CAYQRA010000538.1:0-5106 GCA_964419315.1 uncultured Saprospiraceae bacterium
AGAACCATAAATTACTGATTTTCAACCTAAAATAAATTTTAAACATGCTCTAAGATCAACCCATTCTCAAAGTCTTATATTAAATTCTCCGGAAAACCAATTACTTAGGTTTATCTCCGAAAAATGTTATTTTCGCCATTATTTTCTTTATCCAATTTTTAAGCTATGCCGAGATTACTTTTAGTTGCGCTATTGCTCTTTTCTACTCAATTTCTTTTAGCCAAGCAAGTTTCTTTTATTGGCAAAATTGACCAACCTTTAGAAAAAGAAGTTTTCTTCAAAATCAATAAAAATACCCTGAGTGGAGAAAGCATGGTTTATAAGGTGCCGCTAAAAGATGATTTTACCTTTGGAATTTCCATTGAGACGGGAGGGGAGAAATGGGTGCAATTGCAGCATGGAGAAGTGACGATAGATATCTACACGGGGAGTAAAGAACAACAACGATTGGAACTAAGCTTCAATGGAATCAATCCCGTAGAAACGCTTCGTTTCTCAGGCGAAGATGCTATGGATAATATTTTTCTCAGTAATTATAACCGCTTATACCACAATCACCTGGAAAAGCCAATGCTGTATAATGCAGGAGGAATGCTTACGACTATTGATGGAGAGCTTGCCAGAAAAGCCAAATCTTATGCGGCTGTAGATTACTTCGCAATGCTCGATCAAAGATTTAAGTCGCAGAGGGCTTACTTACATTCCCAGACCAATCTCAATGCGCAATTTTTTATCTTTTTTGATAAAGCGATTGGCTGGAATTATGAGATCAATAAAATCGCCTATTTCTTGCTCAACAAAGATCGTTTTTCTATCGATGAGTTGAGGATGTATTGGGGGAGATATGCTGTTTTGCAATCTACAGATATCAATGATGATCCCTCGGTACAATACACCGTTTATCAAAACCTACTCACCGCTTTTGTCCACTACCTAGATATTGAAAATCCTGGAGATGCTTCCGCTAAAGATTTGGCACTTTATCGCTTTATCAATGGAAACCTAAGTGGTCGATCTGGATTTTTTATGCTGGCCAAATTAATTTTAGACAATTACCAAAGAGATAGTAATCCCCGGCTGGCTCATCGTCGTTTTAAAACTTTTAAAAGAGACAATCCTTACCGAGAGTATACCCAAACCTTGGAGTCTACTTTTGGGCCGAACCTCGAGTATGTGCCTAAGCAAAGCGTTCAAGATTTTAAGAGTCAGGATTTAAATGGAGATTTGGTGTTCTTAAGTGATTATGCTGGCAAGGTCGTTTATGTTAGTTTTTGGGCTTCTTGGTGTCGCCCTTGCCTAAGTGGTTTTCGACGAACCCAACAGACACGCCAACAATTGGCCAATAGTGGCGTCGTATTTATTAATGTAAATGTAGACGAAGATGAAGGCGTTTGGAGGCAAGCACTCCGTGGACTGGATTTGCCAGGAACAAATGTTTTTATTGAAGACTTTCCTACTTTACAAAAGGAGTTAAAGTTTAAGGCCTTACCACATTATATTCTCCTCAACAAAAGCGGTCTATTGACGTATTTGTCAACAGATGATTTTAATGCTGCTAGTCAAGATTTCTATCAGCTACTGAGAGAATAAAATTAATCAGGAAGAAATAAATAAGGGGGATTTAAAAGTGATCTCTCTTGGCTTAGAGAAAATTGGGGGACAATTTTCTTAAGCATAGATCTTTTGATAAACTTCCTGTAGGTCATATTTGGTATCTCCTTGATGGATCAAATAAATGCAACCATCAATCTCTTTGCCTTTGATCTTTCCATATTGCATGGCAAATTTGGGGTCAATATCATAAAACAAATTCATCACCTCTACTGGGAACTCAGACACATTATGTTTGCCTAACACAAAAGCGATATAATTGCTTTGGATGCTGGTAGCACTGATACAAAAACTGCCTTTCTGGGCCAATTTTTCAAATGGATTTTTATCATTAATGCAGTAGGGGTGTTGGCTGATCCAAACACCGAGATCATTAAAAATACTAACAAGGGGTTCTGGGGGAGGATTAATCATGGCTTTCTTAACCTGTGCATAAGTAATCATGTGGATTAATTTTGTAGGGTTGGCCTGAAAAGCGTCCAAACACTTTATTATTAAGTTATTTTGCTTCAGCAAAATATTCCTTAAGCCTTGCCCTTGATGACTACAAGTGGGAATGAGCTACTTAGAGCAGATAAAGTGATAGCTAATGAAGTTTATCTAAGAAAATCCCCCCTTGTTTTCTAGATTGTTTGCTTACTATATTACAATCATTGCGCCAAAGCAAATTCTATTGGCCTCAAATTCAGCTACTTAGGTGCTTTATAGGAAGGATTTAATTTGGGAAGAGCAGAAGGAAGTAAGAAATATAAAGGTTCTTGAATCCCTTGATTTATATAGCTTTTACGGGATTTTAGTAGCTAGAACGAAGGTCTAGGAAAAGGAAAAAAGAAAAATTTGAAAAAAGCTTTCTACCACTAAAAAAGGAGTCTTGCTGCGGCGAAAAAATGACCTAAAAGGATTGTTTTATAAACCCTGATTATAAGAACTGATAAAAGATGGAACTTAAGTTTATTGATTTTTTGGAGCCATTCTTACCAAGCGCAATTGTTTCCCAACACCTTGGTCATTCATTAAAAAGCTCATGGAATCTTGATTGAGTTGAACGATTTTTACTGCTTTTTCAAAGGCTTCCGTTGTCGTTGTATCGGTGGTGTAAAGCAGGTGCCCCATGGTGTAATAACGACCAGATTCGCTAAATTTTAGAGTCGATTGGAAGTGGTATCTTTCATTGGCTGAAAACTCAAAATAGACGGGACTTAAATCTAAATCTACCACTTCTTCGTTTTCCAATAATTCAAAAGCCTGCCACTTTCCAACGAGGAGTTTTTCGTCTAAACCATCTCCACAGGCACTTAAGATGAATAAGCAAAATAGCAATCCCAAGAGCGCACTCCAAATTTTCATAGGCTACGGTAAAATTTTATAGTCAGTAATAAAAGAAACTTTCTGGGGAGGTGGAGATCAGAGAAGACACTTGTAGGAATATTGCTTCCTGAAGAATAAAAAAAACTTCAGGAAGCAATATTTTATTATCCAAACATTTGTTGTTGCGCAATGAATACCGCCGCTCCAGCAAGGAAACCAATCATAGCCATCCAAGCGATATTTTTTAGGTACCAAATAAAGTCAATACGCTCCATACCCATCGCGGCTACACCCGCAGCAGATCCAATGATGAGCATACTTCCCCCGGTACCTGCCGAGTAAGCGATAAAGTGCCACAAGGTGGAATCTTGAGGTTCCGTATACATTCCCATAGAAGCCGCCACCAAAGGAACATTATCTATGATGGCAGAGAAATATCCGAGTACAATGATGACAATATTCTGATTGGGAATCGTTTCTTGCAACCACTCCGCCAAGTTCATCAAAAGGCCAACCTGGTGTCCATTTGCTCCCATCACTGCTACCGATTCCAAAGCCGCTACGGCAACTAGAATTCCTAAGAAAAATAAGATACTCGATAATTCGATTCTAGAAAGGGCATTATGGGCAGAGTATTTATGCTTATTACTTTGGTCAAAGTCTTCCTCTGGGTGGATGTATTCTGAAACCAACCAAACAAAACCTAAGGAAAGCATCATCCCCACATAAGGAGGAAGGTGGGTAATTGATTTGAAAATAGGAACAAAAACCAAAGCACCGACGCCAACAAATAACATGGTTCGGCTACTCAATAATTTTTCTTCCTCGATCCTTTTATCAAAATCAAGTCCACCACCGGAAGAGATCGTCCCTTTAAAAGCACTAGTAAAAAAGGTAGCTATTAAAGTTGGAACCACCATACAGACGACACTAGGAATGACTAATTGAGAGATCAATCCAGTCGTCGTTACTTTTTTACCAATCCAAAGCATGGTGGTCGTTACATCACCAATTGGCGACCAAGCACCACCCGCATTTGCGCCAATGACGGCCATGGAGACAAACCAAAGTCTTTCTGTTTTGTCTGGAACCAATCGACGCAGCAAGGATACCAATACAATTGTAGCCGCTAAATTGTCTAAAGTGGCCGAGAGGAAAAAGGCCAAGATCATAATCAACCAAAGCATCTGTGATTTCTTGGTCGTTTGAATTCTATTGGTAATGACCGAAAAGCCTTTATGCAAATCTACTAATTCTACAATCGTCATCGCACCAATAAGGAAAAACAAGATTTCTGCAACTTTACCAATATGATGCAATAAAACACCTTCCATCTCTCCAATGTGGTGATCGTGGCCGACCACATCCAAGTGGCCGAGAGCAATCAAGGCCCAGCATAAGGCTCCCATCAAGAGGGCAGGTACTGTTTTGTCTAATTTTAAGGGATGTTCAAAAACAATGGCAGTATATCCAATGATAAAACAAGCGATTATTCCAATTAACATGGAGGTCAAATTTTATTAGTAATGAGGGGAAAATAATTGGAGCCAAGAGGTGCCTTTATTTTGACTTTTAGGAGGACTTCAAAATCAAATATTAGCCTAGTTAAAGTTGACTTTTTTAGATGCATTCTAAAAGGCAAAAGAACAAGTAGATTGGCTCTAGTTATTGATTACTCATTACCTTGGTGGAAAATGGTTTTTATTACGGCCTAAATTCTCTTTCTAAAAGACAAGAATTTGGGCTTTAGATTTTATAGGGTAAAGGCTAGAAAGTTCAAGGTTTCCAATGTTTCTATTTAGAATAAAATCTATTTCTCCTTTGATTTTTTAACCGTCCGTAAAATTAAAATTTATTTGCTCGTATTAGAATTTTTTTAGCCTTAATTTGAAGCAAAGTGAAATTCATTGGAACGGATTGACCGAATTTTGGTTTTATAGATTGGGATCTTCAAAAGATTCTGATGGAATACTAGGTAGAAAGGCTACATTTCTCCCTTTTTCCTAGTATTTTTGCGCAAAATTATCCTTGAAAGAAAAGAGGGCTACACCTTTGTAAAATTCTTCCAAATAAGTAATTAAATAGTAATGGTAAAAATCGGTGATGTAGAAATAGGCGAATTCCCACTTTTGCTGGCGCCTATGGAAGATGTAAGTGATCCGCCCTTTCGTGCATTATGCAAAGCGC
>CAYQRA010000539.1:0-1379 GCA_964419315.1 uncultured Saprospiraceae bacterium
GGTATAGCCGAAAAACTCAGTCTTACGCTGGGAGATAACGTAAGTATGTCTTCTTCTTATGGAGTCAATAAAGTACTAAGGGTCGTAGGCATTTTTGAGTTTGGCAACAAGATGCTCGATGAGACCAGGTCTTATGTGAATATTAATACCGCTCAGCAATTTTTGAAAGAAGGACCGTCTTATGTCAATACCATCTATGCGAATACGACCGATGGCGAAAACACGACCTATTTTGCTGGATTACTGAGTCAGGTCACCAACTATTCCGTAGAAGATTGGAAAACAACCAATGTGGATATAGTGAGTCAAGACAAAACCAGAGAGACCATGATGAATTCCATCTCTCTTTCCATATTGATCTTGGCTGGCTTTATCATCTTCAATATACTGAGTTCTACCATCTCTCAGAAGATCGACGACATTGCGATACTCAAAGCCACAGGTTTCTCTAGTCGTGACGTCGTTATCATTTTCATTATTGAAGCATTGATGATGGGAGTCATCGGTACACTTGTAGGATTGATGATTGGGTCCATTCTCATTTTCGGATTATCTAAGGTCTACATGGGTGGGCCAGTTGGATACTTCCCGATCACCTTTGAGCTACCGCTTTATATCCAAAGTTTTATTCTTGGAGTCTTGATGACTTTTCTTGCAGGGTATTTTCCTTCGAGAAGTGCATCCCATGTAGACCCCGTAGACATTTTTAGAAAATAACTTATGACTATTATGCAAAATATAAATCCAGAGATCGTACTACAAACCGAAAAGATCGGTAAGTACTTTCATAATCCAGTAAAATTTAGAGTACTAGATGATATTACTTTTGATGCAAAGAAAGGAGAGTTTTTGACGCTGGTCGGAAAGAGTGGTTCGGGCAAGTCTACCTTGCTCTATGTACTCAGTACTATGGATACTAGCTATGACGGAAACCTCACTATTCTGGGAGATCATGTCACGGGCAAGACCAGCGACCAATCTTCCTCTCTGAGAAATCAGAATATCGGATTCGTGTTTCAGTTTCATTATCTACTTCCTGAATTTACTTGTTTGAAAAATGTGATGCTCCCTGCTCTAAAACTAGGCAGATTAAGCTATGAAGAAATAGAGCATAATGCCTACCGGAAACTAGAAATCTTAGGGCTCAAGGATCAGGCACTCAAACAAGCATCCAAGCTAAGCGGTGGTCAACAACAAAGAGTCTCTATAGCCAGAGCTTTGATAAATGACCCCGCGATTATTATGGGAGATGAGCCTACCGGTAATCTTGACCGGAAAAATACACAGATCGTTTTTGATGTATTCAAACAACTAGCCGATGAATTCGGACAGACCATTATAGCGGTTACCCATGATAATGATTTTGCAGCGGCTAGCGA
>CAYQRA010000539.1:1479-5098 GCA_964419315.1 uncultured Saprospiraceae bacterium
AAAGATTTGGAAAATTCTACGATACAAATCTATAGAGAAAAGGATAATCAGATCTATGCTAAAATTATTAAGTCCGATGATGCGGAATTAATTGATCATATGGTACTTGAAAGAATGATCTATAATCCTGCAAAAAAAGTTTGGCAAGGCACCATATCTAGCCCTAGGCGACCAATAGAAGTGGATGGAACGATAACATTAATATCGAATGACAAATTAAAATTAGTAGGGAAAAAGTATTTCCTAACAAAAACGTTTTATTGGACTAAGAAATAGCAAATTAAAAAATACAAAATCAGTCGATAATAAAAAGCTTTACAAGCTAATCACTCATAAAGATAGTGGATTCCATGATGATCCACTATCTTTGTATTTTTCAGGAATAAAGAAATAGCAATGTCCAAAAAGGAAATAGCAACCTATTGTCCTAAAAGCCAAAAAGATTGGCGAAAATGGTTAGAAAAAAATCATCAGTCTAAGCAGTCTGTTTGGTTGGTTTATTTTAGGGTATCTACCAAAGTTCCCTCTCTTACTTGGAGCGAAGCAGTGGACGAAGCCCTTTGCTTTGGGTGGATAGACAGCACTAAAAAGACCATTGACAAAGAAAGGTATATGCAATATTTCACCAGAAGAAAACCGAGTAGCACTTGGTCAAAGGTAAACAAAGATAAAGTGGCTCAACTCATCCAGCACAAGCTAATGACAAAAGCAGGTTTTGACAGTATAGAAAGGGCTAAGCAAAATGGGAACTGGTCATTAATGGATGATGTTGAAAAATTGATTATACCGGAGGATTTGAAAATCGCATTGAATGCAAACGAAGGTTCCATGGCGTTTTTTCAAAGTCAGACCAAATCCATTAGACGATCAATGTTGTATTGGGTGGTCATTGCCAAAAGAGAGGAAACAAGGAAGAAGCGAATTGCAGAAATAGCGCAATCGGCAACCCAAGGAAAGAGACCCAAGCATTTTACCTAAAAGCTAAAACGGCACTAGCCCCGATACGTACTGATTGGATGTATCTCGGAGCCTGGTTAAGAATAATTAGAACATAAAACAAAACTATAAATCACCAGCATGAGTAGTATTGCAGACCTTTATGAATCTTCTAAGAATGCACTAAACAAAAAGATTTCCTTAAGTCCTCCTTTTGCGGATATTGAAGATTGGGTTTCCCAAAATTTAAACGTAACTCCATTGAACATAACTTATGAAGTTAATTTCAGAAGACTCAATCTTGTTTTTAGGGACGCTAAATATTTAGAAAAATTTACCCTGGAATCAAAAAGACAATTTAAAACAGTACTCCTATCAACAGTTCATTACCAAAACATACTGAAAAAATATCCTGAGTATGCTAATGAACACCTTTATCTACGAGCGATCCATTTCAACCATCTGGCAATTGATTATATCTCTTCCACAAGCGATTTGGCCACCTTGCAAAAAGAGTTAGATCTTGATGCGCTATGGAAAATTCACAAAAGAGGAACCCTGAGTTGTATTTTCTTTTTTTATGGGGAAAGCGAAGCTCAAAAATTTAAAACAGAGGAGAACAAACAGTTCCTAATCGATAGATACTTTTCCTTCCTCAAGAGCAAGGACGAATTTAATTTACTTGAAAAAGAGAAGGTATTTATCCTTATTGACACCAAAGAAAATCTAACGTTAAACTATCAAGGATCCATGCAATTTTATTTGAGGGACCATTAAAATAAAACGAACCAATAGCTAAACAGAAACGATAAAAACCATAAAGCATTCAAAGCACTAAACATCCCTACTGCATAAGATAAGAAAAAGCATGAACGAAAAAGCCAGTAAAATAGTTAAGACCTTAAAATATACCAACGATTTTGGTCTAGGTTTTGAATGGACTGATTTTCTAAAAAGCTGCAATGTAAATTTTTATACTTCAAGAAAAGATCAACTCTGGTACTCTATTCGTGGAAAAGGATATATCATTTGGATTTCATCTCAATATCCTCAGCAAAAAGAGGACACCCTATTTTGGCTTATTGATTTCGAAATTGCAAAGACTGCGCCGCATGCAGGAATTGATTACTTAAATGAACTTATTGAAGCCGCAATTAGAACCTTTGATAATATGGAATTAATGATGGAGCAATAAATCTACAGAAATAAAAAACGATGAAAATAAAAGTAAGCTATCTTAATGACGACTATACCATTGAATTTGATGAAGAAATAAAAGCAGGTGTTTTTTTGGCTTTTTTTATTCGCTCTACAGGCATCGTCGTTCCTATCGTCAATCATTATAATCATCCGATTGCCTTACAGATGTGGTCGACAAGTTACTGCTTGGTCTTGGATCAATCCATGCAAATTCAAGCCCATGCGATCAACTTTGATTTTCCGATAAACATCAGCCAAACAGGATATATTGATGCTGATGAATTCAGTTTGTCCATCAATGAATATTTTAAAGACATCGAAAAAAGCAACTTGAGTATTTCCAAAACTCCTAATAAATATTCTGATTTTAGAACGGAACTCCAGAAGGGGTCAGCTGCCTACATTCAAAATATTAAAAGTCGCCACTTAACATCTTTTATCCATGATAGTTATACACAAAATGATTTCGAGCAACTAAGAGCCAACTTTGACAATAATGGATTATTCACAAGAAATATTTTAAATTCAAAATATTTCTTAGATGACAAAAGTTGCGATGAGGATCCTTTATATGCTCTATCCGATATTGCCCAATTCACTTTTGCTTCAGATACCTACGAGTTTTTTATTACTCTGATTTTTGACGATTCCAAGACGAATAATCAGAAGCAGTTTACCATGGACAAAAATGGCAAGACTGATTTTCCTCAGGAACACATCAATGAACTGTATACGCTTTATGGTGCTCCAAATTACCACATCAAACTAGTCCATCAAGGAATCGAAGTGGAAGGAGCAATTGAATTCTTAAGGTATAGTTTACCTAAAAGGCTGGCCCTCTTCAATCAATTATTACACGGCCTTGGAAGGCCAGACAAATGGTTTATACTGAGTAATGGTTCCTGTGTTTTGACAACGGACGATCTTTACCAGAAACTAATCGAATCTAATTTATTGCCGCCTGATTCTAATTATTTTAACCCTTGGGAATATTAGCAAAGAAGCAAAGTATATTCTGAAGCAGTCAAAAAACGGAATACCCTATAGAAAATTAGTGGTCTATTTAACTTGATAAAATGTCAAATTACAAAAAGCAGATGGAGCAGAAATTGCTTGCCAATCATTGGGAAATTATTTCCATAAACACAAGCGAGGAATGGTGGGATGATGAACATTGGACGATAAAATCAATTAAGCATCCCGTAAACCCTGAGATTGTCTTGGTGTTTAAAGTCGATCCTCAGTTTGCCGGAGTAAGAGAAAAAGGTCAAGGGATTTGGGAAATCGATGCTTTGACAAAGTTCCCTGACGATTGGACGGACAAAACCAATTCAATTGCCACCCTAAACATGACCAAAAGAAAGTTTTCGATAAAGCTGGAAGAATTTATTACTAGCTTGCAGGATTACAGAATAAACATGAAGTTGCTTTAAAATGGAGGTTGAGAATTATTGTAAGTGCCTGTCCGGCTGGCCAGACGGGC
>CAYQRA010000540.1:0-5097 GCA_964419315.1 uncultured Saprospiraceae bacterium
TAAGATGCGTGGCCAAACTTTTGACCGTCACCTTGCTATATCCGACTCCTGGACCAGGATAATAAGATTCATTGATCGGGTATTCAAAAATCAAATTTTCTGGTGATTTAAACCTCGCTTTTCCCACCCAGGGTTTGGCATATCGCAAAGCAGATTCTTCTCCACCAATGCTAGGCTCATTGATGGCTACTCCACTACTAATGACTATTTCTTTTCCGGCATCTTCGATCTTTTTGGTATAGTCATAAACTTGTCCATAAGTAACTTCGTCATTGGCGCTTGATCCATCCTCTCCGATGTCCCAATTGTCTACTAGTTTGACTTTTTTTACACGAGCTCCTCCTCCTTCTTTGCTCATATCTCCGACATTTAGTCGAACATAAGATTTGGACAAATCCATCTCATTGGCATAATATCCATCACTGCATGTGGTATAGTATTTCTTAAAAATATCCCCCAATTCTCCTACTGCCCGACCCATTGCTCCTATTGCTTCTTTAAAGGTCACGTCATCATAATTATCCAAACTTTCCTCGTTAAACTTATCGGCATGTTCTAATTTTAATTTTTGCCAAGCGGCCAAACAAAAGGGATGGTAGAATTTGCCCTTTACCTTTACTGGTTTTAAATAGAAATAACCGCTTCGCTCAGCAGAACTGTAGCCTACAATTGGTCTTCCATCTTCATGCAATTGAATCGCAGCATAACCAGATACAAACTCATTTTGATTATCGTCATTACTAGCATCGGGGCTATTTAACAGATCAATAAGTATCTTGAAGTATATTTGATATTCATACTCCGTATCCTTTTCTGTATCTGCTTTAGCCACTTTATGAAGGTCTGAGAAACACCTTTCGATATCATCAGTCGGCGGTCTAGAGGCATTTCCACCTAAGCTAAAATAGACTTTTAAGTCATCATTTTCTTCTATAGCATTTTCTGGGAAAGTTTTTGCATTTAATATTCTATGTGGTTTACCTGAATTTTCTCCATTGACTCTATTGATTTTATACATTGCCATGGCCTTCCGATCTTGGACATAGGCATAATCATCTGCTTCATATTCTACATTGATATTAGCTCCTGAAGGCAATTGAATATTGATTAGATTCCAGGCAGAAGCATTATAATCTGCTAACCTGACTCCTCCTCCCCTGCTTTTAACCCCTTGGTGGGTGTAGGGAAAATTATTGGCGAAAAGTGCATTTCTAAATAAACTTGTATAATCATACTGATAAGTCCCCCAGCGATCATATTGATAGCCATTATAGCCAGGATTTAAAGAAGCATATTGAAATTGATAAGGAGAGAGACTTCCTCTGTTACTATCCTCATAAGTAAACCAAACTTTCTTTAAACTTAATTTCCCACCTTCATTATTTACGCTTGCTCCATCATGATCTTGATGACTCTTAGCAGCATCATTATTATACACTCCTTGGCATAAGGAATAATCGTAATCAAAATAGACGGTCTTGATGGCCTGTTTATTATTTTGTTCTAGCGCTAACTTAGAGTGTAGCGTGATTTTATGCAATAAAAAAGAGCTCTTCCCAAGACTCGTTGTAGTACTATTTTGAAATTCGGTAGAGACTCCCGCTGCATCAGCTCGCTCCTGAATATGAAATACGGCTAGATGAGTGCGGCTCTCCGCAGTAGCCAGATAATATTGTTCTCGCTCTCCATACATAAAAGAGCCCTTGGCATCTGATTTATCATTAAGGGCTCCTTTTATAAAATTAGCACCTTCATAAGGAGCTTTCCATTTGTAGAGGTCATTTGATCCATTGGGATTTGTGGTGGTTGTTTTTACATAATTAAACTTTACCCAATAGCCATAATCTCCATCGGAAGGCCCTTCGATATCATCTAGGTCGACATAATCCGCTCCTAGCACAGCCGTTAAGAGATGAGAATGGGTAAACTCTGGTGTTTCTGTAATATCGAGGTAATCATCATCCCCTTTTCCCTTATAGTCTATAAGCATTCCTCCTGCTAAGGTTTGTATGTTTTTTCTTTTGGCTTTATCTCCTGCTCCTGCATCATTAACACTAAAAACATATTCTCGTTGGACCTTATTTTTTACAGGTAAACCATATACATACCTCATCCCTCCTGGATGTAAAGCCGTCATTCCTGCAATATGATCTTCCTTTTCCCCTGTTCGATCTAGGGATACCTTATCGATAAGTGAGCCATTGACAGGATCATAAGTACTTCTTAGATAATTGCTACCATCAGCAAGATATTGGTTATAATCAAAATACTTGATCCGATATTCTTTGAGGGATTCTTTCGTTCCCCCGCCCATCAATTCTTTATTGGTAATTTGTTGTAAATTATTTCCTCGGGGCTTTCGCTCACCTGCAGCTCTTTTATTTTGACCAATGGTCGAGGTAGAGCCATCATTATATTGTAAAACACCAGCGTCTACTTTCAGTCGAGGTAGCCGAGCGTTGGGGTTCCCCTTTAATTTCAATCCTACTGCTTTTTCATTACTTACAAGATCATGATATTGCATAGAAATTTGATCCTCAGCAGTCATTTCTCCAGCTGCCTTAAAGTAATAAGGCTCGTAGTCGGTATTCAATTTTTCATTATCGTATTGGATCAGTGCCGGAAGTCCACCTGCATCAAAAACATTAGAACTGGTCACCGCCCAATTGCCCCCCAAATTTCCACCAACATCGACCCCACCACCAAAACCCAATTCCGCACCTAATACTCCTCCACCGGTCAATGATTGATCAACAGGATCGGTAAGAATCCCTACATCTGAACGATAAGCCCGATAAGAACCTCCGATGCCTTGACCGACCACACTATAGATATCTGGCGTAGAAATCGGAGTCGCTAAATTGGGAGAATTTTGCCGGATTGGTCCTTCCTTTTCTCTATTAAAATCCATCAAGGCTAATGGATCCAAATCTGGATCACTCCGATCTCTCAAGTGAAAAAAACCATAGGCTGGAACGGAAGTCCAAATATTTCTGTTTTTCAATTCTTGTTTAGAAAAAGATACATTCGCATCTCCTCCGAGATTATTGGCTCCTGTCCATCCTCCTAATTCTAAGCTTCCAGAAAAGTTCATTCCCCGATAGCCGGTATTGGCTTGTGGCGAATAAGCAGTCCTACCAAAAGTATACTGCGCGTTTTTTACTCCTAAGTTCACACCAACTTTTTTCGAATCTCCTTCTCCGTTCTCTACCTCTTTGGTAGCGCTCAAACTTTTACCTAAAGACAAACTAGTGAGTCCTTCCCTTGAATTAATGCTACCAGATAATCTCATATTCGCATTAATGGAACTCGTTTTAGACCTCAAGGATAAAGAAGGCGAGAGTGAAGCTCCTTCAAAAGACTTGACGCCCATATTTAATCCTCCAGTAAACGCAAAATTGTCATTACTTGCAATATTTCCATCAAGACCAAGGTTGAGGCCAGCCCCCCAGCCCTTATAATTATTATGCGTCGTACTAATAGCGAGATTCAATTTTAATTTTCCTTCTTTTCCACCCGTACCATCATCATTAGGTTTTTGATAACCAAAAAATTCTGCATGAGCTGCCACTTGAAAATCCCAAGTTTTATTGGGTTTCATATCCGTTTTCCGTTTGATCCTATCCCCATTAAATTCATCGGGCAATCCTCTGGCTGTTCGGGTAATGGCTCCATTATTCATCGTCCAACCTAGTCCCACCCAACTGGCTTCCTGATCCATTGTTACCCCAGAATGATAGGCCAGATTAAAGGGGTAACCACCATCTGGGCCAGGCAATTCGAAGAGTGGAATGTTATAGACAAAGTCACCAGAAAATAAGTCTACCATTTGAGTAGTCCCTACGGGTTCGAAGCTACTAAACTCTGGTTGGGCAGGGCCAGTAGTGAGGGCAAAAAGCCCGACCGGAAAAGCCATTTGGAAGGAAAGCAAAAAGGCCATTCCCAAAGCTATTTTTCTATGAAATTTAATATTGGTTTGTAAGCTCATTATAGAAGTTTTATATTGGGTGTGTTGTTAATTGCGCTTGCTTTGATTTTAATTTTTATTGGACCGGTGCCGATTTCGGGAGAATTCATAATCAGCGTTCGATCTCCTTTTTCATTACTTTTTGGAAATGCCAATACGAAGGTTCTGTGATTCGAAACATCATAGGTGCGCTCAAAGTGATAGAGTACTGGTGCAATCGTATCTCTTCCTTGCACCATCTTTAAATCGTTTTTCATTTCGTAGGATAAATAGTAGAGTCGATTTTGTTGTTCGTCCTGATTATTTACGCGAAAAGTGGTGATATTCTTTTGGGGAGAATTCACTCCGATTTTCAAATTATAATATTCAAGACCTTCCAATTCTTTTTGACGTTTTTCAAAAGTAGTTTGAGGAAGTTCATTGCTGCGAAATTCATTGGCAATCACATAGGCCAAGGGTTTGTATTGCAGATCCAATTCTAATGGACCGACTTTCTTGATCTGCCGCAATCCATTTTTTGGCGCATTGACATAGCGAACCAAATCTGCTGGCAAGACTTCTTGCTCACAAGAGCTCAACATAAAAAGTATAAAAAACGACAAGAGGAGTAAATTACAAGCCTTCATAGCGATCATTTATATAGTTAATAATTTCAGAGGTAATGTTTTTTCTTTCGGCGGCATACATCAAGGTACCATTGCCATTGATTCCAAATACATAATCGTATCCTGCTGCCGTTCCATAATCATTGACATACTGATTAATTTGCATCCAGATTTGATCGGTAAATTGTTTTTCTTGTTCCTGGTATTGATTGGTATATTCGTAATTGATTTTTTGAAACAAATTTTGTTTCTCTTCCAATTTGGCAAGCACCGCTTGGGGCTCTTTTTGCCTAGGTAGGTTTCTTTGTAAGACCTGAATATCCATCGACAAAGAATCTAAAAGTGAGCGACTGCGATTTTCAAATCTTTGCAAGCTGACCGCCAATTCTTTTTTACCTTTAAATTCATCGAATACTTCTTGCAGATCGACATAGGCCGTTTGGGATTTTTGCAAAACAGCATGGTAAAATAAGGCGCCTCCCAAAAACAAGAGTAAGCCACTGACCAGGAACATTATTTTGGATG
>CAYQRA010000541.1:0-5084 GCA_964419315.1 uncultured Saprospiraceae bacterium
GCATCAATGCCAAACCTACGGTGGAAAACCGCTCCGCTGTCTTGGATTTCGTCACTGGTGCTAAGGAGGAAGTAAAACCTGTAGCAAAAAAAGTGGCTCCAGTAGTTGAGGAAGAGGAGAATTACGAAGAATACGCTTCGGAACTCAATACGGAAGCATCGACTTTGGCACCTCAAGAAAAGATCTGTATCGCCATTACTGGAGCTTTTGGGCAAAAATCAAGCGTCAAAAAGCGGCTCAATCAGATTGTAAAAATGGGCTTTGCCCCCTATCAAGATAAAAAAGGTAAACTCACTCGTGTTGGGATTCAATTTCCTTACGAATCAGAACGAGATTTGGAGAATACCATAAGACTTTTAAAGAAAAAAGTGGAAAAGAAATCTTGGATCTTGTCTAAGTAAAAGATCACTCCTAACAAAAAAGCGTCAAAGCCATTGGTTTTGACGCTTTTTTTATTTCACTTATGGTCTTTCCCCAGAACAGAAGAGATACCCAACCAACTTTAGTAAAACCAAGCATTGCTCTAGCAGCCTATAATCATTATATTCTAATTCCTCTAGCGAGCACAAAATCCGCTTCTAAACAGCTTTAAACACCTCTCCCAAGCTCCAAAATCCACTTCTTTATCCCCTACCTCAATTTTATTCGATTTTCTATCCTAACAGTTAAATTTGGCAATCCAATTCATCCTCCAAAGGTAATTCCTAGAAACCAGTGATTTTTATATTTTATTTCATAAAAACAAAATACACCAAATTAAATTTTTAAATCAATTTAAAATTAACACTAATTCAAAATTAAATTCTTTCGATTCTCTTGTCTTATTGAACTTTCCCACTTACATTTGCGTTCTAATTACAGGAATACGAAGTGAAAAACACTTTAATATAGATTACCGATTATGCTAAATCAAATTCCCAAAATAAAACACCTGGACACTGGCCAATTCTTTTTGATTGCTGGGCCTTGTGCTATTGAAGGAGAAAGTATAGCATTTGAAATCGCAAAAAAGGTAAAAGATATTTGTGAGGAATTAGAGATTCCCTACATTTTTAAAGGCTCTTACCGCAAAGCCAATCGATCGAGATTGGATTCTTTCACAGGTATTGGGGATGAAAAGGCGCTAAAAATACTTCGCCAAATTGGCTTAGAACTAGACCTCCCCATTACGACCGACATTCATACCGCAGAGGAAGAAGCAATGGCTGCAAATTATGTGGATGTCTTGCAAATCCCAGCTTTTCTTTGTCGCCAAACTGATTTATTAGTCGCTGCGGCGAAAACAGGAAAAGTAGTAAATATCAAAAAGGGACAATTCTTGAGCGCGGAAGCGATGCAATTTGCACTAAACAAAGTGCAAGAATCAGGAAATGGCCAAGTAATGTTGACCGAACGCGGCACCACATTTGGTTATCAGGATCTAGTAGTGGATTTCAGAGGAATTCCTGTGATGCAAAAAATGGGCGCACCAGTAATTTTAGATTGTACTCATTCTTTACAGCAGCCTAATCAAAGTAGTGGTGTGACGGGCGGAAAACCAGCAATGATCAGTACCATTGCCAAGGCAGGAATTGCAGTTGGAGTCGATGGATTATTTATCGAAACCCATCCTAATCCAGCAGAAGCAAAATCCGATGGCGCCAACATGCTGCCACTAGACCAATTAGGCATTTTACTTGAATCATTAGTTAAAATTAGGAAATCAATAAATTAATCCAAATATAAATTTAGTAAAAATTGCTTTTTACAAAATTTTATTCTATTTTATTTACAATCAAAACCGGGAGGCTTATGAATACCTTCAAACAAAATTTAGCAACATTTATACTTGTCTTATTCTCCGTATCTGTCTTTGCACAGCAAGCAGAAAAGACTTTAGTAAAATCATTTAACATCGATGCCACCCAAGAGGTCACGCTCGACCTTCCTGGTACTGTAGAAGTCAAGCACTGGAACAATAAAGTAATGCGAATTCAGATGACAATTTCTATAGAAAATGGATCTGATCCAATGTTAAAATCACTAGTTAGCGCAGGTCGCTATAATATTAATGCCGTTACCGAAAACGGAGAATACCGGGTAGAAGCACCTAATATGGCTAGAGAAATCAAGCTAAAAGGTCAGCCTCTAAAAGAGAAGATCGCTTATACTGTCTTTACGCCAGAGCGTATTTCAGTAACACTTGCCGATGAGACCTCCACCTCTACCGAAGAAGATTCAGATGATGCCTCATTATAGGCAATAAATATATCTAAAGTAACCGTTAAAGGGTATAATGCTGCTAATCAGTATTATACCCTTTACATTTTAGTAAAAAAACGATAATTTGCAGAGCAATCGTTGTTTTACACACAAAAGAGTCCATTTACAAAGACTTTAACCAAAACAGTTTCAACGCTATGAGAAAATTTCTTTTCCTTTCTATTTTCTCCCTACTATTTACTTTTTCTTTGGATGCACAGATCAAAAAGACGCTTCACAAGACCTATAACATCGGTGAAGTAGAAAACTTGAACTTTGATGTACTTGGAGAATATGAGGTAATGAACTGGGCAGGAAGTACTGTTTTGGTAGAAACTTCGATCGAATTGTATGACGCTAGCCTCAATATCTTCAAACATTTCCTAAAAGCAGGGCGCTATAACATTGATATGAACCTCGAAGAAGAGGCAGCCAAATTTATCTCCCACGACAAAGTCCGTAGAGATATTAAAACTGCTAAAGGCCAATGTTGGGAAATTGTAAAATATAAGATCCGAATTCCTGAAGAATACCTCATCGTCGACCAAACGACCATGAAACGCATCAATTCCACTTCTGAAGTCAGCCCTGAATAAACTAAATAAATCAGACTTCTAAGTACTTCTACCAGGCTCAAACAAGCTCTTTTCATCCATTCCCCTCTATCTTTCTTCACCAAGAAAGCACCAATTCTTATCAATCGATCTTCCTACTATCCAAGCAAGTCTGTCGTAGAAAAGATTAAAGAATGAAAAAATAAGCCTTTTAATTTTCTTTTTCCTTTTAATTACAATTCCTTTGCAGAAGAGTAATGAGAAAAGAAATAGAATTAAAAGTATTGCCTTCAGAATCTACCAACCTGGAGTTGCTACACCAAAGAGCTATAAAAAAAGCCAAGGTGAAGAAACACGAGGTGAAAGAGATCAAAATCCTCCGTAGATCTATCGACGCCAGAGGTAGTCGACCGTTTTTCCTAATTCGAGTCGCCTTATCTCTTCACACCCCATTCGAAGCGGAAGCTCCGCTACTTGAAAGTTTACCAATACTAGACCATAAGGCTCCTGAAGTAATCATCGTTGGAGCAGGTCCCGCAGGATACTTTGCCGCAATGGAATTGATCGAACAAGGCCTTCGCCCTACCCTATTCGATCGTGGAAAAGATGTTCAAGCCCGAAGAAGAGATTTGCGTAGTATCCAACAATTTGGTGAAGTCAATCCACATTCCAATTATTGCTTTGGAGAAGGAGGAGCAGGTACTTATTCCGATGGAAAACTCTATACCCGATCTCACAAAAGGGGAAATATTGCCAAATCCCTTCAACTACTGGTAGAGCATGGCGCATCCAGCGATATCCTCATTGATGCACATCCACATATTGGCTCCAATAAATTGCCAAAAATCGTGGCCAATATCCGCGAAACCATTATCAAACACGGCGGAGCCATTCATTTTGACTCCCACGTCACTGATTTGATTTTAGAAAAAGGAAAAATCCAAGGCATCATCGTCAATGACGAAAAAGAACATCTTTGCCCCCGCGTAATCTTAGCCACCGGACATTCCGCCAGAGATATTTATTATTTACTCCATCGCAAAGGGATTCGCCTGGAAGCCAAACCTTTTGCCTTGGGAGTACGAGTCGAACATCCACAACCATTGATCGACCAATTACAATATGGACAAAGAAAAAGAGAAGAAGGATTGCCTGCTTCTAGTTATCGACTTGCTTGTCAGGTAGCTGGTCGTGGTGTTTTCTCTTTTTGTATGTGCCCGGGCGGCTTAGTCGTTCCAGCCGCTACTGCTCCCGGAGAAATAGTCGTCAATGGCATGTCCTTGTCTCGCAGAGATTCTCCTTTTGCCAATTCAGGGACGGTTGTTGCGGTAGAATTAGAAGACCTAGAAGGCTTCCAAGAACACGGCGTTTTTGCGGGCCTAGCATTTCAAAAAGCCGTAGAACAATCCGTTTTCCAAGCTGGAGACGGCAGTCAAAAAGCACCTGCGCAAAGAATGCCAGATTTTGTCAAAGGAAAGATTTCCGATGACCTTCCAGACAGTTCTTATATTCCGGGCTTGCTTCCAGCCAATTTATCCCAAATTTTACCAAACTCCATTGCACAGCGTTTGCAAAATGGCATGGAACAGTTTGGCAGAAAGATGAGAGGCTACTATACCGCAGAAGCCAATGTTATCGGTACAGAAAGCCGAACCAGTTCTCCAGTGAGAATCCCAAGAGATGCCGATACGCTAATGCATGAAGATGCGAAAGGCTTATTTCCTTGTGGAGAAGGAGCAGGTTTTGCCGGAGGTATTATCTCCGCCGCTATGGATGGCCAGAATGTGGCCAAAGCGGTAAAAAAATTTTTAGACCAATAGAACTCAACCAATGAAAGACATAATTGATCTTTTGGGCAGAATTTTAATTGCCTTTATTTTTCTTTTTGAAGCCTATGATTCTATCGTTTTTTTTAAAGCGACTAAGGAAAAAATGATTGATTACGGAATCACTTGGCAAACAGAACCGCTTTTAATTGCAGGTATTTTTTTATTGATCTTAGGAGGAGTATTGGTCTTAATCGGTTATCGTTCTGGCTTTGGAGCAACACTCTTACTCCTCTACTGGATTCCCATCACCTTTATCGTTCATGCTTGGTGGAAAGAAACCGGAGACCTCCAAAGAGTAGAATCTATGAACTTTATGAAGAATATGGCCATCATTGGTGGCCTCTTGATTATAATAGTTAACGGAAGTGGACGTTATAGTATCAAACGTCTATTTGCCACCACGAAGGTTCGGTAGATTTATTCAGTAAAAAAAGTATAATCCATGCCTGTAAAATCTATT
>CAYQRA010000542.1:0-5078 GCA_964419315.1 uncultured Saprospiraceae bacterium
AGAGTTGCTCGCTCAATTTTTCGCAAGAAAAGCCAAGGGGGGTAGGCAGATACATCCTGTCAGTAATGTCAGGAGTAGATAAATGATAGAGGTTCTAAAGCGAGGGATCGCCTAGAATTACAGAATCCGGCTTATAGGTTTGCAGTGTTTTTTTATTTTTCATTCCCCCCAATTAATTGCTAGGCATGAATCTGTTTAAAAATTTATGGGTAATCGCTTTGTTGTCTTTTTCCTTTTCTGCTGTTGCACAATTGGGGTGTACCGACCCTTTGGCGATCAATTATGATCCGCTAGCGATAACGAATGATGGCTCTTGCACTTATCCGATTACTGACTATGTTTTGGAAGACTTGGGAGACCTTCCTAGTTCGATAAGAGAATGTTCTGGTTTGGCTTGGAAAGACCATCAACTTTGGTCACAAAACGATGGTGGCAATACGCCGATGCTTTTCGAATTAGATACTTTGGATGGAACGATCTCGCGAAGTATTCGATTGGCGAGTGGCAATTGGGATTGGGAAGATTTGGCAGTAAGCCCAGATCATTTATTCATTGGCGATTTTGGAAATAACGATGGCAGTCGACAAAACCTAAGGATTTATCAGATCACCGAAGATCAATTATTACAAGATACCATTTGGACGGTAGACACCATTACTTTTTCTTTTGCGGATCAAAGCGATTTTACACCAAACGATCTCAACACGCCTTATGATTGTGAGGCCTTCTTTTTTTGGCAAGACAGCCTACATGTGTTTACCAAAGATTGGGTGGGCAATCAAACCAAGCATTATATCTTCCCCGCTCAAGCAGGCGACTATGCCGTGATGCCAAGAGCAACTTATGATGTAGCGGGTTTGATTACCGGAGCAGATATTAGCCCCGATGGAGTGGTTGCTTTACTAGGCTATGGCGCAACGGGTAGCTTTCTTTGGCTCTTATTTGATTACGAAGAGGGGCAGTTTTTTTCGGGGAATAAGCGAAGGATCAACTTAGGTGCTATTGCGGATCTTGGACAGACCGAAGGAATTGTTTTTTCAAGAGCGGGAGAGGGTTTTATTGCTTCCGAAGATTTGTTTACTTTTCCCGCTCAGTTATTTAAATTCACTTCTTGGCAATGGACCGATCCATTGTCGACCAATACTCATCAAGTAGCTCTTTCTTGGCAGCTTAGTCCCAATCCTTTTTACGATTTTATCCAAATAAAAAATGAAGAAAGCGTAGCGGTGCATTTGGAGCTTTATGATGGCTTAGGTAAAAGGATAGCCGTAGCGCGTGTTGATGCAAATAGTGAAAGCTATTGGGATTTGAGTTTTCTGCTTCCCGGTTTTTATTTTTTAAGAGGAGAACTAGGGGGAAAAATATTTAGCCAAAAATTGATTAAGCAGCCATAGGGTTCATCAAATAAATTCCAAAAACAAAAAAGGGCGAAACAGAATGTTTCGCCCTTTTTTGTTTTTGGAAGAAGACTAATTTATTCATCTTCTGCAAAAGCGGCAAAGTCAAATAATAAGCTAAACCGCAAGGTATTATCCAGTGGATTCCTTTGATTGGTGGTCGGCACTAAATAAGAGAAATTCAAACCAAAAATATTGTATTTCAAACCTAAACCAACCGTAAAGAATTTACGATTTCCTTTGGTCTTGTCTTCGGTGTAATAACCAGCACGAACCGCAAATTGCTTGTCGTACCAATATTCTACCCCCACAGAGTACATCAATTCTCTAAACTCTTCTCCAGCTCCACCCGGTGCGTCTCCAAAAGAACTCAATACTCCAGCAAACATAGATTTTGATTTGTAATCAATGGTGTCAGGAGTAGGCACCAAAAGCTTATTGATGTCAAAAGCAATCGTGATGCTGTTGAATTCATCAAAATTGAGTTCCCAAGCAGCCCCTAATCCAAGGTTGGCGGGGAGGAAATCTTTATTGATCGATTTGGTATAAGAGATTTTGGTACCGAGGTTGGTAATCGCAGCGGCCAAAGAAAGCTTCGATGGATTTTGCGTAACGTTTAGTTTGGTATTATAAGTAAAAGAAACATCTGCTGCTCCTGCAAGACCGGCAGAAATATCAATGTTGTTTACCGTTTGTCCACTGGCCAAATTCGAGTAGATAAATTTAGGGGTAATCGCTACCGCAAAATTGGGAGCCAATTGGCGAGCATAAGTCAAAGCGATTTCAAATTCATTGGGCCTTCCTGTTCCAAGCGTTCCACCATTAATATCGGTAAAAGCAATATTACCTAAGGAGAAATAACGCAAGCCAAAACCAACGGTTTGTACTTCATTAATTCTTTTATAACCAGTAAGGTAAGCCAAGTAGACATCCTGTAAACCAAGCGCTCTCAACCAAGGCGTATAAGTGGCAGATAAGCCTAAGTCATTTTCTACAAAAGCTAATTTGGAAGCATTAAAATGAATAGAGTTGGCATCTGGGGAAATGGCCAATCCTACATCACCCATTGCACCAGAACGTGCATCAGACACGATACGGAGAAAAGGAACCGCAGTTTGGATAGAATTGACGCAACCCTCCGTACCATCAGCACATCGAAGGTTTGGCTGTGCATATGCTGGTGTAACCAGAAGACAGGCGATAAAACCAAACGCAATTGTAAACAGAAATTGTTTCATGGTAAAATTTATAGTTTCAAAAAATTTGAGCAAATATAGTTTATTCTAGCTTGTTGGACAAAAATAGGGGATTGCTTCTTCATTTCCAGTATCCTTACCAATATATTCCATCTACGTAAGATTAGCGATTGATTAAAGATTCCTTACTTTAACTAGAAAAGTGTTAATTTTATTTTAAAATTACCAATTTTTCAAACTCACTTTCTGCTTTTAAATTGGCATTTGTAATCTCTGGGGCTCTTAGCTTTACCCGATAGACATATACTCCCTTCCCTAGACGGTCTCCAAAATCATCGGTACCGTCCCAATTGATGTTTCTCACCATATTGCCTTCAGGGATCGCCCGATGGACAATAGTCTTCACTAATTTGCCAGAAACAGAGAATATTTGGACTTGTACTTCCAAATCAACACCATTGAGATTATGCTCGAATTGGAAGCTGGTATTGGTGGTAAATGGATTAGGGTAGTTCAAAACATGTTCCAAAGCGACTCCCTCAGACGAGGCTACAAAGAATTCTGTTGATCCCGTAGAAAAGTTATTGGCAATATCCCATGCCGTTACTTCAATCTGATGTTTGCCTTCTGAAATATCAAATAATGGAAAACGAACGGTTCCTTTGGTATAATCATCCTGCTCCGCTTCATAAAAATCATTGAGGATAAAAGGAGCCTGTGTGTTGCCATCTAGGATAGCGGTAAGGTCATGGCCAACACTATTTCCTGCAACATTGATTCCAAAATCATCAGAGAGCTTAATATATATAGCTGGATTCTCATCCGTTAGACCACCACTTACAAATTCTTCATTATTCATAAAAACCTCCACTATTGGTCCTTGGTCATCTTGCACCCCATCAGGATCGCTTCCTCCAACTGTAAAAGATTCATAATGCCCATTGGCATCAAGGTCTTGACCATCTTCTGCATAATAACTGATCCGGCCATCGCCAAAATCATAATCAATATCTTTAGGAACAATAAATGAAAATTTGAATTTTCCATTTGTCACACTAGCCTTTCCTTTAAATAGCGTACTTTTTTGAATGGTGAAATCTTCAGGAATACTTCTTTCGTCTTGCCCCAAAGTCGTCACAGTAACTCTTTTATCAAAAACCGTTGGAAATACTCGGCCATTGAAAGTAGGAATGATTTGCCCATTATTATCGGTAACGATTCCTTCAATGGTTACTTTCTGTAAAGCTCGGATAGTATCAGATACCGTCCCAATAGGATTGCCATTGATATGAGTCGTAGCAACATTCATTTTTGGAATGGCTAATTTCATACTGGGGTCTCCCAGTAGGGTAAACTTATTCGTATTGTCTGCTCCAGCAGAACTACTATTGTTTTTTCCAACTCTCAAGATTTCACCAATCGTCCAAGGCTCCTTCGTCGCATCATCGGAGCTGAATAGAAATTCAAAGACGCTATCGGTTAAAACTTTGTTTTGATTAGAAAATACCGCTCGTACCGTCGTAAATAAACCAATAGCTCCGCCGTCAGCTCTTAGTAAAGCGAGTTCTCCCGCAGTCGTTAGACCCGGTTCGTCAAAACCTGCAAAAGAACAAGTGGCCGTGATAAACAAGGGGAGTTTATTATAATTTTCCCAACTATTGATATCTCCTTGGCGCAAGACTCTTTCCTGTGCCCAACCACTAGAACCTCCATGCCCGAGATAGTTGATGGTCAAAGCTCCTCTAAACATATCTCTATTAAGGGTTTCCTGAGCCTGAGGTATTCTTGCTCCGCCAGGAGTGGCTTCCTGCGCAAAAGCATCGAGGTAGATTTTTGCTTGATTATAATCTGGTTCGGCACTAAAGGTGGTTTGAGCTACTCCATCGGCTTGTCTAAAATGGGCATTTCCATCTTCATCATCTGCAACAAAAATCATTCGGTTTCGCCAGTCGCCGAGTACCTCAGGAGCAGAATCATAATTAATTATTTTATTGACGACTCCCTGAGCTTCCGTTGCGTTTCTAGCAGGAATCCGACCTACTGCAAGGTCTCGGCCAGAGGTGGTAAGAGTCTCTCCCTCGCCTTCGTCCAAATAAGAATAAAAGTCGTCTGTCGGATAAGCACTCAAGGCATTTAAGGACGGAAGCGTTTCAAAGGTAGGAACAAAATTGCCACCTCCAGAGTAAATGTTTTTGTAATCGAAAGAAGCATCACCAAACAATAAAAGATATTTGAATTCAGGATTTCGGACATAAAGCATGCGGACAAAATCTCGAATCGCCGTAGGATCCATACCTCCTGAAGAAAATTCATTCCAGATCAAATCCGTTGCTACAGTCGCAATTCGCAAGCCAGACAGCTTGCGTCGATGTTCTGCCAATTGCTCTACCTGAGCAGAGAAGTCTGGATGGTAAATGATCACCATATCGAAGTTGTCATAGGCATGAATATTTTGATTGGCGATTTTCCCTATCGCTTCAGGACT
>CAYQRA010000543.1:0-5069 GCA_964419315.1 uncultured Saprospiraceae bacterium
TGATGGGGAGCCAGTCTGATAAAGGTCGCTTTTCATACATGCCACAAAGGTACGCTTTTTTGCCTCTCAGTAGTGGAGAGAATTTGGTCAAAATTGACGATTAAAGGCCAATATTGATCTATTTTTAAGCCATTTTGCTATTTCCTTTTACTATCTCGACTTTAAAGAGACTTCCAAAGTATAAGCTCCTGCTGACAAACCTTCTGCACCAAGCACTCCAATAACTACCCGATATGGATTGCGGATCGCCACCAAATGCTTTGCCGTACGGGTGTGATTTTGGGTTTTCCCCACCCAAGGGCGATCCCATTTATGATCTACTTCGCAGCGTACACAAGAACTCGGCGGATACTGGATGTCTGCCATTTCGCCTAGTCCGATTTGATAGGCATAGATGCTAAAATTGTCTTTTTTGTTATCCGGAATTACTTTGACCTCCATTTCCGAATAGCTGGGAAGCTCCGTTGTATAGAGGACTTGGTGGCCGGTAAATTTATTTTTTTGAGTAGCCGGAAAGCAAGCGACCGAGCTATTCCAAGCAAAACTCATATCAGCAATCGGTTCTCCTGTACGGAGATCGCCAGTGACACTTACCGTTTGATTGGCTTTGCTTTCAATGGGGATGATTGTTAAAGGATCGGGGCTTTGGATAAAAGCGAGACAGAGGACTACAAGAAGGAAAAGGGGAAGGACGTTTTTCATTTTTCCTCCAAAGCTCGCACTTATTTGTCTGAGAAGAATCACCCTAACAGGTGATATTTAGAGAGGGGATAGACCTACTTTAGGTCGGTGTAATCTGGCGCGCAGCTTGAAGCTGCACGCCAGATGGGCTAATAAAAAATCTAATTTTAGCCTTTGAAATACTTTTGTAATTCTACTCCTAGCCTGCCAATTTCATTCTCGGAAGAAAAAACTTTGTGAATGATGCCTCCTGGAAGGATAATCAAGAATTTTACATTTTCAAGGCCATTTTGCTGTGCAAAAGTTTTGCCTTCCAAAACCCTAGAATTGTCTTGGACAATAGACCAAGCCAATTCATTATCTGTTTTGACATCTTGGATTTGGAAGGTGTACTCATCTGCGCAGATTCCTAGTATGTTGATGTTGTATTGGTTATAAAAAGCTTTGAGGTATTTTTTATTTTTTTTGCTCTGTGCACTCTTGAGTTCAAAAATCTCAATCACCAATGGCTTGTCTAATAGATCGTAGAGTTTAAATTTCTTATTAAACACGTCATTGACTTTGAAATCGGGGATTTGCTGGCCTTCCATCCAACCGATATTGACTCCTTTTTCGGTAAATTCCGTACGATCTAGGTTGGGTTTATGGTTGGCAGATTGGGCCAAAACAAGATGGGTACTTAAGCACAGTAGCAGCAGAACAAAGAAAGACATTTTGCCATTTTTCTTACTTAAAAATGGGCCTTTTAAAATTCTCATGGTTAAAATCTTTTCTGGTTAATTAATGGATGTAAAATAGGTTCCGCTATCGTTCTCTTAACAGTAAGACACTATCAAATAATACTTTTTGATAATATCTATTTAGTGCCAATAACGCTTTAGCAAAAAAGATTAGTGTTTAAAAGACCGCATTTAATTTCGAAAGAATGTTAAAGTCTAGAAAGGAAGCTAAACTCTTGACTACTTATTTTGTTGTCTAGGAACGGAGATCATTCATTGGATTATTTTTTTTGGAGGATCTCCTTGTTTTTAGAGAATTGCTCTAAAATCCTTACTTTTGCCAGCAAAAAAACGACCACATGATATCAGTACTTTCTCCTGCTAAAAGTCTCAATTTTGAAGATAGTAATCAAAAAGAATATTCCCAGCCCCGATTATTGGAGCAAAGTGATCAGCTGGTGCAGGTACTCCGAAAAAAATCTGTCGCCAACATCAAAAAATTGATGAAAGTCAGCGATAATATTGCCCAACTCAATGTAGCTCGCTATAAAGATTTTGAACTTCCGTTCACCCCAGACAATGCCAAGCAAGCAGTGCTTGCTTTTAATGGAGATGTTTACACGGGTTTGCAGGCAGAAACTTTTAAGAAACGAGATTTCAATTTTGCCCAAAAGCATGTTCGTATTCTCTCAGGACTTTACGGCTTGCTCCAGCCATTGGATTTGATTCAACCTTATCGACTAGAAATGGGAACGGCTTTAAAAAATGGTCGTAAAAAAAATCTCTATGAATTTTGGGATACCCAAATCACAGAAGTGCTCAATGCGGATCTGGCAAAAAGCGGAACCGCTATCGTACTCAATCTCGCTTCTAAGGAATATTTCAAATCTATTAAGACCAAAGAGTTGCAAGGAAAAGTCATTCATGTGCATTTCAAAGAAGATCGTGGTGGCGTTTATAAGGTCATTTCTTTTAATGCCAAGAAAGCGCGTGGCGCGATGGCCCATTTGATTGTAAAAAATAGAATCAATAAAGTCAAAGATCTTTATGCTCTAGAGATCAATGGCTATACTTATGAGCCCAGTATGTCGGATGAGGAGAATTTGATGTTTGTAAAATAAGCGCATAAAAAAGCCCAATACATCTTTTTACAGCGTATCGGGCTAATTTTTTGGGAAATAGATCAAACTAATCAATCGTAGCCGAAAAAATCTTTGTTCCACGCCCAGTGCGTATTTTTCAGATTTATACTTCCGGCTTTCCGAATTCACTAATTAATTCATCTTAGATTATTTCCATATTCTTGAGGTGCTTAAATTGCATGTTTTTGCCTACTTCGTTTTAAGTGCGGTAGCACTTGACTTCCCGACGCAAGATCAGGACGGATTGCTGTAAAGAATCATTCGGTCATAATAATCTTTACTTTTCTAGAGATCAATTGGTGGCTTGGGATCACGGTTTTCTCTTTTTCACCACTTTTGACGGTTACAGAAATATTGGTCACTTCTACGATTTTTCCTCGGACTCCATCCACCTCTATTGTTTGCCCCTCCTTAAAGGTTCTTCGGCTAAAAAATGCTGCTAAGATATTCGATAATATTTCGCGAGAAGCAAAACCATAAGAAATAGCTGCTGCGGTCAAAACCGCTCCAATGATCAACAAAAGATTGGAAGTAATCAGGCTGGTATCCATTCCTGCTTGCTCCAATGCGGTGAGCGTAATGATAATAAAAAGAAAATAAAACACCCCATTACTAATTATCTTACCGGCGCCAATCCCCAAAGAAGAAGTGGTACTTCTGATCAAATCTCTCAGGAAAGTCGCCACAAAAGTACCCACCGCAAAAAACACAATCGCTAGTAATAATTTGGGGAGAAAATTGATCAAATTAGAAACTTGCTCTGATACGACATACCAACCCAAGGCATCAGAGGCCGTTGTAATCACCAATAAAAGAATCAACCAATAGAAAAACTTACTGATTAATTGGCTGGGACTAGCCTTTACATTGGCTCGATCTAAGTATTCTTTGATATTGATCCGCTCCGCCAAATCATCAACCCGAAACGCTTTTAGCAACCTACTGACAATAAAGTAAACTACTTTGGCAAATAGCCATCCAATTAGAAGCATCAAAATAGCTCCAATGATTCCGGGTATTATTTCCTGTGCTTTTAAGGCAATATTCTGTAAAGAATTAAAGAAAAGTGCTGACCAACTCGTGAGTTCTTCCATGTTTGTCGTAAGTTATTCGTTTTTTAGTATACTAAAAATAAGTGCTTTATAGGTAGTTTGACGGAATTATTTTGATTTTCCCTTTCTAGTAAAACCTAAAAAAGGAAAGCAATCCTCTTGTTGCCAAGAAATGATTGCCTTCCAATTAACGCCTTTAACGCTTCTTTGAGCAATTGGATGCTACTAATTTTTTGATGCAAGGTTCTAATAACCTCTCGTAGGGAAAATAATTTGAGATATCGCTATATTCCGTTATCGGAAACTAGGACTCTATAACTAGTATTGGTCACATTCTTTTTTTGGGGAAATTTAAAACTAAAACACCTAAGCTTATCGTTCTTCTTCACTGGCACTATCTTCCTGAAACAAATCAAGAAATTCAGCTTCTGATTTTGAGAATTTCACCGTAAAAAGGTCTACGATATCTGCAAGTAGATTGAGGGTATCCAAAGTCCGAAAGACTTCCTCCTTCAGTTCCTCTGGAGCGGGTTCAGACGATCTCATCTGGCCGAATTGCTCTTCCAGATGTTTTCGCATAGGGCTATGCCCTTTAGCTTCACCTTTATATTCATTTTGACTCATAATTCGCTGATTTTATTAAATTGGCCAAATGATCTCTACTTCTTTTTAAGCGCATTTTCACAGCGCTTTCACTTACTTTTAGAATGATAGAAATTTGCCGGATCGACATTCCATCTTGGTACCTCATCAGTAATATCAATTTTTCCTGATCCGATAAGTGTTCGAAATAATATTCCAATTGCTCAAATTGAAGTTCTTTCAATTCTTTATGCTCTAGTTCCATCGAATCTTCTTCGGGAAGATCTACCTTATAGTCTTCAAAAGAACTAAGTTTAAATCTCTTCTTTGCCTTTAGATAATCCATGCAATGATTATAAGTAATCGCAAAAATCCAACCATAGAAAGGAGATTTTTCTGAATACTTACTCAGCTTTAAAAACACCTTGATCATTACATCATGTGTCAGATCACGGGCAACTTCTTTATTATTGACAATCTTTAGGCATTTATGAAAAACACGCTCTACATACCTTTCGTACAGCTCCTCTTGGAGCTTGCGATCCGGGGAAAGCAAAATTCTTCGGACGATATCCTCATCCGAAACCCCATCATAGGTCTGCTTATCAGTATTAATTTTTATAAATGTCATTAAAGGCGGTTCTCCCTACTAAAACGTGTTATAGGGTTTATCAGACTCACGGCTAAATAGAATGGCTAAAAAACCATCTTTGCAGGAAGTCTATTTTTGAAAGAATTTTTGCAAAGTAGAAAGTTCAGAGAGCAGAAATAGCTCTTTCATCAAATATTTCTTCAAACAAGACGGTCGTTTTATTAATTGGTCACATCCTTTTATTTCGAAGTTGTTTTAAAATAGATAGATAATTTTCTTGCAAGTCATTGATCTCCAATAC
>CAYQRA010000544.1:0-1883 GCA_964419315.1 uncultured Saprospiraceae bacterium
CAATTGTATCAAAATGGAAGCATCAATGATGAAACCATCGTTTTTGATAATCTGGTAAAATCTAAAGGTGATTTTGACTCTGCTTGGCGAAAAAGGTTAGGAGATAGCTGGCATAAGCGTTTTGTTTAAGACGCCTCCAGGAGCAGTGACATTATCCTGCCGTCGTCTAATTTTTACCCCATTTTATAGAATCTCTCGGTATTTTGAAGATAAATAACCTAAATTGCCAAAGAACAAATTAATAAATTATGTTTGGAAAAGTAAAAACATGGTTGGGAATCGAAGGGGTGAAATTGGAATTATTGCTTCCTGAAGAAATTGATGGAAAAGATGGAGTCGTAAAAGGTAAAATTCGTTTTTTTTCAATGAATGCCCAAACCGTCAGTGCCATTCGAGTAGTGATGATAGAACGCTTTAGTCGGGGGCGGCGCTCTGAAAAATTAACAGACGAATACGAGTTGGGTATAATAAGTGTTGAAAAGGTCATTGCTATACCCGCTAATGAAGCCGTAGAATTGGAATTTAAATTGCCCTTTAAACTAATGAAATCTGAAATGGATCAGATGGAGGAGCAAAATATCCTAATGACCGGTTTTGCAAAAACAGCCAAATGGATCAATGGAGTAAAATCAGAATATTCCATTATGGCAGAAGCCAAAGTAAAAGGGGTGGCCTTGAATCCTTTTGACAAGAAGGTCATCGAAATTAATTAGGGTAAAATTTACCTAATTATATTGAAGAGTAAAAGCCTGTAAATATTTGATTTACAGGCTTTTATTTGGTTGTATAGGAAGCGTTTTTAGAAAGGCTTATTCTCCCGCCGGTTGCTTTTCAAAACTTTTGATAATTTCGTCATCCGACTTCCCTAAGTTTTCCAATAAAAATTTGGTGTCATCCGCAAATTCATTGGATGGATATTTGGCCAAGAAGCTTTCATAAACTGCTTTGGCTTGGTCCTGTTGGTTCATGTCGTTATCAAGCGTAAATCCCTTTAAGAATAAGGCTTGTGCAGCTTTAGGATGCTCGCTATATTCTGCGATGATTTGGTCATAAAGAGCGATACCTTTGGTATAATTCTTCATCGTTCGGGCGGTTTCTCCTGCCTTGAGTAGATAATCTGGAGATTTTTCATCAGCTGGATTCGCTTTGGCGAAAGCCTCGCAAGTTTGAATAAATTCATTGGCCACATTTTCATCGATCCGATTAGTGGCTGGATCATACATCTTTTTTCCTAACTCTTCTATCTTTTGGCTTAAATCTCCACTGCTACAAGCCATAAATCCTAAAAAGAGCATCAGCATACATAATTTCGCTTTCATGTTTTCTATATTGATTTTAGTAATCGAAGTCTTCCCATTTCTAATGGAATTTACCACAACATAAGGGAAAATAACTTCTTTAAGTAAATACTTCAGTACTGCACAAAATAAACTTCTTTTTCTCTTTCTCAAAATAGAAATTTAAACAAAATTAAGCAAGTAAGATAAAATCTGAAGATTTCCGCTTTTTGACTTAGTTCAAAGCCGCTATTTGACCTCAAAAAAAGAAATTCCTCCAAATAAGCTTTATTCAACCAAAACTGCTTATCCTTGTTTCCTAATCCTAAAATGTTCTTCAGTCCTATTTGAGTAGCGTTCACTTTGTGAATAAAATACTTAAGTCGATTTGTCAAAGAACCCACTAAAATGAGTATTGATGGAAAAAATAAATTGCTTTTGGTTTCGCAGGGATTTGAGATTACATGATAATGCAGGCCTTTACCAGGCCTTGCGATCTGAAAACCCAGTATTGCCAGTTTTTATATTTGATACGGAGATTTTGGATAAGTTGTCCAGTAAGGAAGATGCCAGGGTCACCTAATTGTGAATACAACCGAAACCCTC
>CAYQRA010000544.1:1893-5067 GCA_964419315.1 uncultured Saprospiraceae bacterium
GAAGATGCCAGGGTCACTTTTTTGCACCAAACCATTCATTCTCTGCAAAAAGAACTGGAAGAACTAGGGAGTTCTTTATTGGTTCTCTATGGTAAACCGGAGGAGGTTTGGCAAAAATTGGCTAAAAAATATGAGATCGCTAGTATCTTTTGCAATCGAGATTATGAGCCTTATGCTCAACAAAGAGATGCTGCAATTGCTGCGCAAATGGAAAAAAAAGGGAGCCAGTTTTTACATTTTAAAGATCATGTGATTTTTGAAGGAGGAGAGGTCTTAAAAAAAGATGGATTGCCCTATACCGTATTTACACCCTATAGCCGAAAGTGGAAAGAAAAACTAAATAGCCGTTTAGAAAAAGAGACTTTTAAAGGTTCTTATTACCTAAAACCTTATCCTACTCAAAAGTACTTTTCCAACCTCCTTCAAACCCCTTCCTTCAAAATTCCGACCTTGGAAAAGATGGGTTTTAAAGCCTCTGATTTGGAAATTCCTTCTCAGAAAGTTAGTCGAGGTTTGATTCGGAATTATGGAGAAACTAGAAATTTTCCTGCAATTTTGGGGACTTCTCGCTTGGGAATTCATTTTCGCTTTGGGACGATTAGTATCCGAGAAAAAGCCAATGGTGCCTTATCTCTAAGTGAGGTGTTTTTGAGTGAATTGATTTGGAGAGATTTTTATTCGAGTATTTTATACCACTTTCCTAAAGTACTGAAAGGTCCTTTTCGGGATAAGTATCAGTGGATAGAATGGAATAATAATGAGGAGGAATTTGCGGCTTGGTGCGCAGGAAAGACGGGATATCCAATTGTTGACGCCGGGATGAGAGAATTGAATGCCACGGGGTACATGCACAATCGAGTGCGTATGGTCGTCGCCAGTTTCTTGACCAAGCATTTATTGATTGATTGGCAATGGGGAGAGCATTATTTCGCTGAAAAATTATTAGACTTCGATTTGGCTAGCAATAATGGAGGCTGGCAATGGGCGGCAGGATGTGGTACAGATGCAGCTCCTTATTTTCGGATTTTTAATCCTCTTTCTCAGCAGAAGAAATTTGACGCGGACTTTAAGTATATCAAAAAATGGGTGCCAGAGTATGGAACGGAAGAATATGTGGAGCCAATTGTAGATCACAAATTTGCTCGGGAAAGATGCCTTGCAACTTATAAGGCAGGCCTGGAAAAAGCGGCTTCTCAATAAAAAAACGCCTTCCTCTAAAAGAGAAAGGCGCACAGTTACAGGACTAGTTTTTATAAATTAGAAGCTGTAGCATTTGCTGCTATTTCTTCTTTTCTTATTTTTTCTTTTCGGTGCTTTTACCCGTTTGTTTCTTTTATTTCCGATATAAGCCCTTTTCTTAACTGAGCGAGTGCTACTCCCACCTGAGCGAATGCTTTTTTGCTGTGGTTGAGCTGCCGCTCCAGCTACTTCCTCTTTCTCTTCTACTTGCTTTTGTACAACCTGCACAACTTCTGGTTTTTCCGCTTGCTCAGCAGGAGCTTTTACCACAACTGCTTTTGGAGCAACTGGTGTTTCTTGTATGGCCACCGGAGGAGTAGGTTTTGACACTGGAGTTGTTTCCGTAGTAATCCGGATAATTTGCCCTATGCTGACATCGTCCATGTCAAAATAGTTGTTCAATACCTCTAGGTCATTAGTCGCAGCATCGTCTTTGATCACTACGGTAGTTTCGGCAAAGGTTTCGTCTTGAAATTGTCGTTTAACCTGGGACTGGGCATACGACAGTTGGCAGGATAATATGATAGCCAGCACCAACAAGGTGTTTGCTTTTTTCATTGGGATGATAATTTGTTTTAAAATCGATATTGTTCAAGTAACAGTGCTTGTTCCTAGGAATTTACGACTGTTTAATGCTTAATCTAATAACGCACATTTCGTACATTTCGTTACGAATCTTATTATTAAAATCACTTATAAGACTTGAAAAAAGTCTCTGGTCACATGGTTTAAGAAGAAAATAATACTTGTTAAATCTGGTCTAATTTGGAAAAACTAGGCAGATTTATAGTTTGAAGTGTTTTGTATGTTCAGGTTAAATGCTTGATTAAGAGCATTTTGTAATAAGATTCGTGATACAAAGCTATGTCGAATTAATTTAGAAGTCAATAGGGCAAGCTAAAAAAAGGTATTTTTTCCCCATCAAATAGGAACATAAAAAAAAGTTAAATGTATTGATTGGGTACTTATTGTTGATTAGATTGGGTGTAGAAATTGGTCTGGAAAAAGATTGGAATCAGCTGTTTGCTAGGGGGAATCGCTTGATTAATCAGCGCTCATAGGGCACAAAAAAAAGCTGCTGGAAAGAATTCCAGCAGCTTTTAAAATCCCTTTCGGGACGGACATTTATTTTTAGTTTCTGGTCACCTTAAATGTGGTAGTTTTTCCAGAATTATAACTTACTCTGATCAAGTAAACACCTGAACTGGTAGCATTTGCAAGATCTAATTCAACAATTTCTCTTCCTTTTGCGAGGTCATATTGACTTAGTAATCTTCCATCGGTACCAAATACCTCGATGATTCCATCAGATTCCCAATCTTGAATAGGCTCCAAATTAATCATATCCAAAAATGGATTTGGATAAAGCTTAGCCAAGATTTCATCACTAATTACGATTTTCAATACTTTAGAGTAGTTGATTCCCGAAATCAATCCTACAACGCGAATACGGTAGTAATTTACTCCTTTACGAGGAGCAAGATCCATATAGTCGTATTTGTTTAGCGAAGTTTGATTTCCTTTTCCAGATCGATTACCTAACTCTGTCCAAGACTGGCCATCGTAAGATCTTTCAACAAAGAAGTTGTATTGATCTAATTCAGGGCCCATTGCCCAGCTTAATTCAACATCTTCTCCACCGATTACAGAAGCCGTTAAAGTCATATCGTCTGAAGTAAATGGTGCTGGACAATCCATTGGATCTTTAACACAAACGGTAACCGTATTAGATTCTACAAACTCTGGACAATCTAAGCGTCTTGCACAACGGATAAAGTAAGTCGTCTGGGTAAGTGGTCCAGGCTGATACTCAAGTGCATCAGGTGCACCAGGAATTGGTTTCCAGTAAGTCGTATCAAATGGTACATCTACGATAGAGAACATCCACATGTATTCGATTGGTCCAGAACCTCCAGATGGAGCAATGATATTGAT
>CAYQRA010000545.1:0-5066 GCA_964419315.1 uncultured Saprospiraceae bacterium
GTACTTACTCCAAGATTAGGGCAGCCAAAATAAGGATCATTAGAATCAGGGGTATCGGTAACTCCATCATCTGATCCACAGCCACCTCCCCAAATATGACCAAGGTTAAAATAATGCCCCACTTCATGGGTTAAGGTTTTGCCGAGGTGAAAAGGAAAGGCGGCCGAACTTTCTGAAAGAATACCAAAGTACTGTGGATCAATGCTGATGCCATCTTCTTCTGCGGGACCAATTTCAGGAAAACTAGAAGTTCCCAGAAAAGCGTCGCAATTGGGAGCCACCCAAATATTGAGATAATGCTCTGTATCCCAAGCATCGGCTCCGCCGAGCGCAGAATAAAACAAACGGGATTTGCCCGCTTCTTTTACCGATCCAATATTACCAATACAAGGAAACACCGTTTGGGTGCGGGTGATACCAGTGCTGAGGGTGCCATCTGGTGCTGCGGCTGCAAGGCAAAATTCAAAACCAATATTGGCGATGAGTGGAGAAAAATCTTCAGGAACCCGCAAGCGGTTTTCATTTCTTCTTTGGAAATCTCGATTCAATGCTTCGATTTGAGATTGGATGATTTCTTCCGAGATGTTATCGGATTGCGTTAGCCAGACGACATGCACGACCACGGGAATGATCGCATTGCGTTCTCGAAATTGAGCTTTATTCATTTGCGCTTGCAGTTGATTTTCCATTTGAAAAATCTGAGTTGCTAAACTTGGGTTTTCTTTTTTTCGTTCTTCCAAAAAATAATTACTTCCACAATGCAATTGACTTTGTTGCGCAAGTGCTATACCAAGGAGGTGTAGAAAAAAGAAAGAGAAGAAGAGCAGCTTTTTTTGCATAGGCAATAAAGGTAAGCGGACTATAGAGAAAGATACTAAAAAATAGAATCCTCTTTTGCTTATTTCATTTTTACAAATGGCAAAGATTGGTTTTTTCCATCTTTATTGATTTTGATATAATAACTTCCGCTAGGAAGGTTATGGATGGCGATCGCTGATTGGGCTTTCCCTTGGCGCATGATTTGGCCGGAGGTATTGAAAATCTGATAGTGAAAGTCGCGGAGTTCTCCTACATAGATTTGCTCATCAGCAGGATTGGGAGTAATGCGTAAATCCTCTAGAGGGGTTGGAAAGGTTGAAGTACTCGTTGTGGTTTCGAGGATCGGATCTATTTTGGTAAAATAAAAACCATTTTTTGCCCCATACATATAGCCATATTCTTGGTAGAAGCCAATACTACCGATGGCATAAAGTTGATCCGCATCGACCTCTTGTAGCTGCCAAGTTTGGCCGCCATCTTCGGTCTTATAGATGGTACTGCCATAATCCCATCCACCATCCAAATAATCAAGCGTTGCTAGAAAACCAATCGAGTCTGTAGGGAAATGAATGGTATTGTATCCACTAGGGGCATCTGGGGTATCTAATGCGATCCAGCTTTGCCCCGCATTGGTGGTCTTACTTATTTTATAATTGCTACAGGCATAACCAACAGTAGGAGAGGTGAACTGAATTTTATTGACATTTACACTCGGAAAACTTATGCCTGTCCAAGTTTCACCACCATCTGTTGTTTTATATTCTAGCGTTTGATTGACTCGCCCGCCTCCCGCAAAGCCAATTTGGTCATCCAAAAAAACAATCGATCTAAAGGCACTATAATTGGAGGAAAATTTTTTGTCCCAACTTTGGCCACCATCCACCGTTTTCCAAATTTCTGCATCGGCACAGCCAATAAAGCCAACTTCATTATTGAGGAAATGAACGGTATGGGGAGTCCCTACATTTTGCATATTTAGGTTGAACCAATATTCTCCTAAATTATCAGAAAATAAAAGTCCACCAGAAGTATTATTGAATTTTTCATAAACGGCATAAATCCGTCCTTCTTTATTGATCGAAATATCATAAATGAAATTTAGACCATCGTCGCTTTCATAAACGGTTGTCCAGTTTTTTCCTTGATCCACCGTCTTATAAATGTTCTGTTTATAAGTCATCAAGAGGGTGGTAGAATCTAGCACCAATAATTCTCCTCCACGATCTTGTGCACAACAGGAATTTAGTGCTTCCCAATCTTGTGCAACTATGGGCGTATAAATAGCCAGAGAGAAAAAGGAGAGGATAAAAATAATTTTTTTCATTAGGTTTATATTTTAGTCGACATAATGTAAAAATAAAATATCTCAATTATTTCCTTTGTGACTTTTGAGCTACAGGAATATTCAAAATAGCCGTCCAGATGACCAAAGAGCTTAGTTATTAATCAACTCATACAATTTATCCAAGTTAGGCGTAAGGATGATTTCCGTTCTTCGATTCTTTGCTTTACCTGCGGCCGTACTATTCGTAGCAATTGGAACATAAAATGCTCGCCCCGCCGCAATCGTTCGCTTAGGATCAACCCCATTGCTATTCAACACTTTTACTACCGCAATCGCTCTTCGGGTACTCAATTCCCAGTTTTGCGCAGCAGAACCATCGGTATCGGTATGACCTTCGACATTGATCTCTACCTCCGGATTACTCTTAAGGACTTCTGCTAATTTTTTGATGGCTGTTTTTCCCTTCCAATCGATCTTATCGCTACCGCTCGCAAATAATAGATTTTGACTCAGCGAGACATAGATTTTTCCATTCGCTTCGCTCACCGAAAGGTCAGACGCAGAGAAACTGTGCAAAGCCTGATTGAGTTTGCCACGTAGACTGCCCAGGGCAGCATCTTTAGCTTGTAGTGCGGCTTGTAATTCTTGGATTTGAGATTGGTAAACGGCTTCGTTTGGATTGGTCCGATCCACATTTAAGGCGGCTTCGATTTCCGCATCTTTACCAGATATTGCTATTTGTAATAATCGAATATCTTCTTGTAAGCGTCGAATTTCTCGATCGCGAGTATCAATGAGTCCTTGTTTTTCGGAAAGCTGCTGGGTGAGCGTTTGTACATCCGAGGAAGAATTGGACAACAATAATTTATTTTGTTCCAATAATTCATCATAGCGGCTTTGAAAATCTCCAGTGCTAACCTGTAGGTTTTGCAATTTGCTATTGGAATCTGCCAATCTTTCTTTTAATTCTTTGAGTTCTACTTCTTTGCGTTGCAAATCGTAGGTAGCATATCTGCCTTCCTCTGCAATGGTTCTTAAGGAGTCGGTCGCTTTTTTTTGCTGATTCACGTTCAATAAGGATTCATCATATTTTTTGCGACTGACGCAAGAAGAGATCATTAGGGCGAGGCCAAAGAGTAGGAGTAAAGGTCTTAAATTGCTCATGGTAATGTAGGTCTGTTGATTTTGTAATGAAGTGGTTTGGCTTTTGTACTAAAACAATCCACTTTTGGGCTTTTATTCGTCCCTTGGTGGATTTGTGGTGCTCTTTCTGATTGGACAAATTTAAGGAATTCTGGTAATAAATAAATATTTGTATCCTTTCCATGTGTACACGAGGGGATAGACAAGTATTTTAATTTCGTGGAGCCCCTGAGGGATTTAGAGCAAATCATTATCTTTGCTGCCTAAAATTGATTCAATGAATTGGAATACCAATATACTCTTCTTTCTTTTCTTACAGCTTTTGCTGCTTTCCTCTTGCCAGTCCACACCAAAGGTTGATTATGCTAATTTAACCGCTTTTAGCGAAAAAGGAATCAATGCAGTGATTGAAATTCCAGCCGGAACCAATCATAAGATTGAATTTGATGGTCTGACTTTTAAAAATGATCAAGTGCAAGGAAAAGATCGAATTGTCAATTTTTTACCCTACCCCGGTAATTACGGTTACATCCCAGGTACCAAAATGGCCAAGAGTAAAGGAGGAGATGGAGATGCTTTGGATGTATTGGTGCTCTCCGAAAGTGTCGCGACTGGGACTTTAATGGAGGTTGTACCCATTGCAGCACTTGTACTCAAAGATGGGGGAGAGATGGATACCAAAATCATCGCAGTTCCAACAGATACGAACTTAAGAATTATGGAAGTGGATGGATTTACTCGCCTAATGACGGAGTATAATGTGGCGCAAAGGATTATAGGAGATTGGTTTTTAAACTATAAAGGCTTTGGAAAAATGGAATTGGTTTCTTGGCAAAACGAGCGTTTTGCAGAAGAGGAAATCAAAAAATGGGCGAAATAAGGTTTTTTATTTCCCTAAAAAAACATAATTTACCTAAGCCCATCCTCTTATTTATTAAGTGTTAATCTGGATAATTCTACAACCTATTTGGAACTCTCATTGTTAATTTTGATATTGAAAGTCTAAGTCTTTCCTAACCAATGACAATAAAAATTACTCAATCATATCCACCTCCATTGAAATCTCTATCCATGTCCAACATTGGGGTAGCACTGTTTCATTCTATCAAGGAAGTACACTCCGATTGGGAACGGGCACAACCTGCCGATAATTTATTTCTACAAAAATCTTATTTAACGGTTCTCGAAGAGCATCCACCAGAAGGAATGCGTTTTGCGTATTTGCTTTTTTACCGAGGCCAACAGGTCATTGGAGTCGCTATTTGTCAGTTGCAACACTTTAAAGCGAGCAAAAGCCTAGGCTACCAAAACGAACAGGACAAATTAGAGCATAAGACGCCTTGTTTTTTTACGGCTTACGGTCGTTACCTCAAAAATTTTGTAGCCAGTAGAATGGAATTCAATACCATGGTCTGTGGCAATCTTTTATTGACTGGAGAGCATGGCTATTATTTCAGCGACCCAGAACTACAAGGAGAAAAAGCACAGGAGGTCTTGGTGGAAGCGATGGATTTTGCCAAGCAAGAGATCGAAGCGAAAGGGCTTTTGCTAAGTGCAATGCTCATCAAAGATTTCTACCCTCCGACTAAACATATCGCTTCTGAATCATTGGTCAAAAAATCGTTCAACGAATTTACGGTACAGCCCAATATGGTACTCCGTATTCGGCCACATTGGAAAACGCTAGAGGATTGTATGGCCGATTATCAATCTAAATATCGAGTCCGCACCAAGAAGGCTTTTAAAATGGCTAAGGATTTGAGGAAAGAAGAATTTAGCTTAGCGGATATCGAAAATTATTTGCCGAGGATGTACGAGT
>CAYQRA010000546.1:0-5061 GCA_964419315.1 uncultured Saprospiraceae bacterium
TAAGTGGACTAGGTGCTTATGGTGCAAATGGTGCAAATAAAATCGAACAAATCATTACCCAAAAATGGATTGCCAATATCATCAATGGCTATGAAGGATGGATTGAATACCGCCGTACAGGTTTTCCAAAACTAAAACCCATCTCGGCAAGTCTCAATAATGATTTGATCCCTGTGCGAATGCCTTATCCCACCGATGAAGCAGCTTTGAATGCTGCGAATTATGAAGCGGCGACCAGTACTAATAATAATAGTTTGGATGCTAAGGTTTGGTGGGATATAGATTAGAACGGTATAGAATAACTGAAGTACAGTTAGTCATTTTACAAATTATTCCGTTTACAAAAAGATTTTATGACCGATCCGATGATATTGCAATGGGGCTTATTGATTCTCTTTGGGCTGCTGTTTTTTTTCTTGGCGCCCTATTCCAAAACGGTAGAGGAATTTTTTGCTGCGCGTTCTGATAATGGACAGCAGCCCGGCTTGTTTATGCTAACAAGTAGCTTGGTGATTTCTTGGATTTTTGCAAAATCAATTACCAATGCAGCCAATCTAGGTTTGGAATTTGGAATCGTAGGGGGAGTAGCTTATGCGGTTTATTATGGCTCCTTTATGGTCGGTGGTTGGGTGATTTATCAACTGCGGGTGAAAGGTGGATTCCAAAGCATTCATCACTTCTTGCAAAGTCGCTATGGAAGGGGAGCGGTGATTGTTTTTTCTCTCTTGATTGGCTTTCGTTTATTCAATGAGGTTTGGTCCAATACGATGGTGATTGGAAGTTATTTTGGTGCTGCGGGGACTACTAGTTATTATGCGGCTGTTTTATTAGTGACGGCTCTTACTCTGGCTTATACGATTAAAGGAGGCCTACGAAGTTCTTTACTTACCGACGCGATTCAGATGGTCTTTTTTGGTCTTTTATTGCTGATTCTTTTGGGACTAATTTTACCTCAGGAGGGTCATGATTTACAAAGTTTTGTTTATTCTGGCGAATGGACCATGGCGACTGGTATCAACCTTTTATTGGCCGCTTTATTACAAACCTTTAGTTATCCTTTTCATGATCCAGTCCTGACGGATCGCGGTTTTATCAGTAGCCCTAAAACGACTTTGAAAAGTTATTTTGCGGCGGCCTTTATTGGTTTTGTTTGTATTTTGGTTTTTTCTTTTGTGGGAGTTTTTGCACAATTGCAAGGCCTGAAAGGACAGGCGGCAGTTGAGGTAAGTAAACTGCTTGGAACTGCTGCGATGTTGGCTATGAATTTTATTATGATTACTTCCGCAGCCTCCACTTTAGATTCTACCTTTAGTTCTTTTTCCAAATTGATGGTCATTGATTTGGGACAAAAAGAATTGCGAACGGTGAAGAAAGGACGTTTGATGATGGTTTTGATTGTGGTGATTGGCACCTTACCTGTTTTTGCCAATCCAGAAATCCTATCGGCCACTACGGTAAGTGGTACGATGGTAATGGGCTTGGCTCCGATCTTTTTACTTTGGAATATCAAAGCTCCCAAACTATCTTTTCACTTGTCAATTGGCTTTGGTATCTTTATCGGTGTTCTTCTAGCGATCGGTTATTTTCCTGATGCTTTGGTGTTTTCTAGTGGTCGATACGCAAGCTTACTTTGGTCCAATGTCTGGGGACTGCTAATCTGTTTTCTATTATTTTTTGTACCAACTTTATTTGCAAATGGAAAGAGCTAAACGTGAGAGAGACTTAGGAAATCTAAGTGGTAAAATACTGGTTTTTGGAGGCGTTTATAGCAATTTGCAAGCCTTGAGAAAAATGCAAACCATTGCCGATGAATTAGCAATTCCAGCTAGTCATATTCTTTGTACAGGAGATGTCGTAGGCTATTGTGCCGAACCGGAGGAATGTATCCGAGCGATCATGGATTGGGGGATTCCTACGATTGCTGGAAATGTAGAGCTCCAATTGGGAGAGGGGCAAGAAGATTGTGGCTGCAATTTTGAGAGTGGAAGTCGTTGCAATCTTTTTTCTCGCCAATGGTATCCTTATGCACAAAGTCACTTAAGCCAGACTTCGATAAATTGGATGTTGGATTTACCAGACTTTATTCGTTTCCGAGTGGGGGACTTTCGGGGCTTGGTCGTACATGGTTCGCTACACGAGACGGCGGAGTTTATTTTTGCTTCGACCCCTTGGTCGGTCAAGGAAAAGAATTTTGTGGATGGAAGGGCTGAGGTCATTCTTGCAGGACATTGTGGTCTGCCTTTTGCTCAGCAGCAAGCCAATCGGTATTGGCTCAACGCTGGGGTCATCGGAATGCCTGCCAATGATGGTACCAACCGCGTTTGGTATATGATTTTGGAAGTCGATCAAGATGGCCATTTAAATTATCAACACCATAGCTTTGAGTATGATTTTTTAAAAGCGGCCGATCTTATGGAGGAACAAAACTTGCCGATCCAATATGCCCAAACTTTAAGAACTGGAATATGGGACAATTGTGAAATTTTACCAGACTTGGAGACAGAAAAACAGGGAGAAAAGATAGATTTTACTTAAAAGATGACTCTCTATTTTTTGAAGTTCAAAAGGATCGTGTAATTTTGATCGTGTTGAACAAATCCATTTTCTAGTTTTGCTAAAAGATAAAAGTATGAGACTAAATCCAAATCTCGCCTTATGGGTACTCTTATTATTGATCACCAATTGTACCACAAAACCCGCTACTACCAATCTCTCTTCTCCAAAAACTTTAAAATTTCAAAGTCTATTGGATTCCATTTACCAAACTCATCCAGATGCGGTGGGCATCATGGTTCATGTAGAAGCACCCCAACAAGGGATTTCTTGGAGTGGAGCCGTTGGTAAAAATAGTAAAACCGATGATACGCCCATTGCGGTCGATCAACCTGCTTTGATTGCTAGTAATACGAAGACCTATGTGTCGGCTACCATGTTGAAATTAGTGGAACAAGGAAAATTAAAATTAGATCAACCCATTGGAGAATTATTGACGGAGCCTACTAAAAAACTATTCCAATCCGATGGCTATGATTTAAAAGCCATCACACTTGCGCATCTCCTTTCTCATACCAGTGGAATTTTTGATTATGTGAATGCCGATCATTTTTTTGCAACTGTAAAAAGTGATCCTAATCATCGTTGGACGCGCGATGAACAAATCGCTTTGGCGATCAGTGGGGGAGAGCCATTGGCACTAGCAGGCGAAGGCTTTAGTTATGCCGATACGAATTATTCTTTATTGACGGAAATAATGGAGCAAATCACTGGGCAGCCTTATTATGCCAGTATGCGTTCTATACTTGATTATAAAAAACATGGATTGACGGCCACATGGTTTAATACTCAGGAAAAAGAACCTATTGGAATTCCCAAGCGAGTGGTACAATCGGTTGGAAGAATGAATATTGATAGTTACAGTCTCGATCACTCTTTTGATTTGTATGGCGGTGGTGGTATCGCAGCAAGTACAAAAGACCTTGCCCGTTTTTCTCAGCTACTTTTCAATGCTCAATTTTTTGAAGACCCTGAGACCTTGGAATTGATCTTTACCAAAATAGATATCAAAGCCGAAGAGGAAACCAATTATTATTTGGGCTTATCTGGGTCAGAAATTTCGGGCTATCAGGCTTATGGCCATGGTGGCTTTTGGGGAACAGTGGTGCAGTATTTTCCAAAATTGAATGCGTCGATTTCTGTTTTTATTTTGGAAAAAGACAAAGGAAAATTACGCAAAGATGTTTTAGAAAAATTGGTCAAAGTACTGTGAGCAATGACTTGTCAAGAAATCATTGAGGGCTTTTTAAACAACTTTAATAAATTAGACTCGATATTACAAACACCTTAACTTAAAATAAAAACAGACACATGAAAAACTACCACTTAACATTTTTCATTCTTCTAATTGGTTTTTTTAATTTCTCCTGTTCTACCAGTACTAAAAATATCAGTGCTAATACTGCCCAAGCAGCGTCTTCTAATGCAAAAATGAACGAGGAGCCTGTGTATCTCATCTTTGCAGACGGAAGTTATACCGAAGGGACGCTGGACCGAAAAGTAGAGCCCTTAGGAGGGGAGAAAAGCTTTTTAACTAGCGCTTATTCTAGTATGCGATACCCTCCCGAAGCTAGAAAAAAGGGCGTACAAGGGACGGTTTGGATTTCTGTAGTGGTCAATGAATTAGGGATTATGGAAGAGGCCATGATCAAAGAAGGAATTGGCTCAGGATGTGATGAGGAGGCCCTAAGATGTATAAAAATAGCGGGACAAGCAGGTTTTGAAGTTCCGATGAAGGACGGAAAGTCTGTGAAAGTTAAATACGATATCCCTACGAAATTCAGCTTAGAATAGGGGAAGTTTCTTATATTTTTGTACCTTTACAACTGCATTTTACTCCATTATTAAATAGCCAGAATCCTTGTATTGTGGCTTCTTAGGCTACCTCAAAAAAGCAATTCTACCCTTAAACAAACAATTTAGTATAGTAGCTGTTCTCTTTTCCGATTAATTGCCTACTAAACGGCAAATATCCAAGAATCGCAGCTATTGTGCAAATACCTGTGTTCTTTGTCCGTTATTGGACTGGAAAGCACTACCTTGTGTTTTGAATAATCATCGTGAGAGTTTGTTGTAAAAATATATCAACATTTCTAAGCTAACTAATATCAGACTAAATGAATGTTCCTGTTGTAAAGTTTAACCGGAAAGACCAACCGGAGTTTTTTATAGAACTAAGAAAGAGAGTCAATAAGCATTTTAAGGATAATAATATTTCTCGTCACGCCAATGCAAAAATGGTTTTCAAAACTATTTTCATGCTTTCCCTTTATTTTATTCCTATGATTTTGATGTTGACTGGAGTAGTCAATGGGCTATGGCCAGTGATCGGGATGTGGGCTTTGATGGGTTTTGGCATGTCTGGAATTGGCTTATCGGTGATGCATGATGCCAATCATGGCGCTTACTCCCAAAATCCTAAGGTGAATAAACTACTAGGATTTACCCTCAACATTATCGGTGGTTATCCCGTTAATTGGAGGATTCAGCATAATGTATTGCACCATT
>CAYQRA010000547.1:0-5043 GCA_964419315.1 uncultured Saprospiraceae bacterium
TCCATCTTCAAGACCATTCGATCTTCGACATAACATCGGTAACTAAAAAAGAACAATAAATTATCTCCATTGCGCACAAAACTATTGATACTGATGTCATAGCGCAGCGTTTGTCCTTCCAAGGGCAAATCATCTAGGAAAGTAAGGGTACAATCCAAAAGTCGATACATGTATTTTCCCTTAGCTTGAAAATCAATTCCAAGGTAAGAGATCAACAAAAGATCGCATTGTCCAGACTCCACTGCTATTGCCCAAGGGATTTGACTATCGGTGGTAAACGCAGAGTCGAAAGGGATATCGTATTCTGTGGTGATTGTGGAAGGTTTGAATTCCCCCGTTTTGGCATCGAGTTGGGTCACTCGACTTACCAGCAGATAAGGAGGCATTGGAAGCATCACCCGTTTTTCATAGGTATCGACGATGGCAAACGCTGCACCAAAGACATCTGCGATTTTTCCTTCCGCAAAGGTAAGCAGATCTTTTTCATCCCAAATAACATTTTTTCCTTTGAGGTAATCTGGTGAAGAATAATCTTGAATCTTCAATCCGTTTTCTCCGATTTGGATATTTTGTTTTTCCGCAATCATCATTTCACTCGGTATTTTATTAGCCACTATTGGGCTGGGTTCTTTTGGTTTTGATAAAACAGGTTTTGGAGGATCAAAATAAGTTGATTTATTTTCTTCCGCCCAAGCACCTGCTAAAACGGGAATCGCTTTTTCTTTTTTTATTAGTTTAAAACTTTCTTGGCTTTTCATCTCCGCTATATATTCCCGATAAGGAAGGCCACCCGTTTGCAATTCCTTTTTCAACATTCTCTTTTTACTCGTCTTATTTTTTTGGGATTGGTAAAAATGCTTTAGGTCCAGATCGACACCATGCGCTAATAATTTGGCCGCTAATTGCTGGATGGCTTTTACCGCACCTATCCCCTTGCGATCAATCGCTACACTCAAATGTTCTTGCTCTCCCAAGATATCATCAATCCAACGGGCACAAAAAGCACGAGCGCCTAATTCGATATAGACCTTGTGACCCGCCGCATCTAATTGCCTAACCAAGTGAGGCCAATCTACTTTTTGACAACAGACCGCCGTAGCATGCTCCGCCAAAGCATCAGGATTAATAGCTAGGGGCATTCCCGTAATGCCAGAATAATAAACCTTTTCCGCTTTTCGCTCCAAGAGCAAGGTGTGCATCTCCATCAATTCTTTTTCCACCTTTCGGCAAAAATCATGATGAACGACATTATTGATCTTTAAATCCATTCCCGACCACTCGTTCTGTTTTAGAAGCCGCTCTAGATCATTTTTATCGCCAGATAATATGACTTCTTTGTCGGTATGTACAAAAGTTAAAAACACTTTAGATTCTACTGGAGCGACTACTTTTTCAAACCATTCTACCACATTATTATAGCCCGGAATACCCATAGGAATTTGGATCAACTTGGAAGCCCAATTATCCCTCGCTACTTTCGCATCTACCTCCCATACCTTTGCCAGTAATTTCATTGCTCCCCCCACTTGCTCTCGAAACAAAGGCGCCTCAATAAATTTTTCTACTGTAAATTTTGGATCCCATAGCCCTTGACTATACCACATCGAACTCGTAGCTCCCATACTAAAACCAAGCACAGAATCCGCCTTAACTTTCATGTATTGTTCCAACACTTCTGTGTAAGCGGCGGAAAAAGTACAACCAATTGCCATCATCGGCAATGCACGGGTTTGCAATTCTTTTTCCTTTTGCTGTAAAACTTCAGGAGTCAATGCTCTTAAACTTCGGGGATATAAATCCTCTTGAAAAAAGGCATTTGTTAAATCGGGTACCTTAGATTCGATAGAATCATATAAGCCGGGAAAAGCTTGGAACAATTCTCCCCCCATATTCGGATAAGCAGATCCAGAACCAGGATATACCAAGGCAATTTTACCTTGATCGCCCATTTTATTCGGCGCATAATAACTGCCGTTTGGCGTTTGCAAAGCTTTTTGTCCATTCCAATATTTTGGCAAAAGACGGGCAACAAAATTCCATTCTTTTTCTAAGCTATTTTTATCATCCGCGATCAAAACCACCGTTTGTCCATTTTCTTTCCCTACAAAAAGATCACAAACTTCATCGGCCATTTGGCTAAAAGAATGGGATGTCCCCTGCGCCATCAAATCCTTTCCTAGTAGCGCAAATTCTTCCGCACTATTTATTTTAAATGGCAGTAATCGGCTACCGCCTTTTCGCAAGAAAACACTTCCTTGCTCCGCATTCGGATGATCGCCTTCCGACATCAACAAATGAGCACAAGTACCATCACTCGCAATTCCACTCAATCCCGCCCGCAGACAATCTTGATGCAGATCAGGAATCCATGGTCTAGAATTACTTGGAAAATAAAAAGCCGTTTCCGCTAAAGAAGCTTCTTCTTTCGGACGATCCCAATTGGGAATCCCGGGAATAAATCGGTGGTAAAGACTCAGGGCCGTTTTGATAATCGCCGCCATGCCCGAAGCAGAAAAAGTATGTCCTAAGTGTGCTTTACTGCTTCCTACCGCACAGGTTCTTTGTTTGGTTTTTGGAAAAACCTGACTTAAGCCTTTGATCTCCGCAGCATCCTCTGTCGGCACTCCAGAGGCCGAGACCTCTAGGAATCCAATCTCATCCGCATTCAGTCCTTGTCTTTTCAAAACAGTATTTGCCGCTTCGGCTACCGCCTCGGCATTGGCTGTACCGCGCAAAGAAGTAGCTTGCATTTGCACAATTGCCAAATCATCTATATGCGCATAAACTCGATCGTTCAAAGTCATTTCTTCCGAACGCTTTAAAACAATCGCTCCCGCTCCTTCTCCTGTTAACCAACCATTATTCGTATTATTCCAACTCAAGGATTCTTTTCCATTATTCAATGGATTCAATCCCTGCCGACTTAAGACACTTTCCAAACTCCCCGTCAAATCAATCGCGCCCAAAACCACGGCGTCTACTTCTTTGGTCGCCAATAAATTTTTAGCAATTTCTAAGCCTTTAAAAACGGCATTTTCATTAGAAGAAATGGTAAAGGCTGGCCCCGTAAAATCCATCAAAGAAGAGATTCTACTCGAAATAATATTGCCAATAAAACCAGTATGCTCACTAGGAGAATGATCTTCAAAAGCAGGAAATATCGCATCCATCAACACTTTGGTCAAAGCCGTTTTTTTCCCTTCTCCGATATCCATTCCAGCCGCCTCCAAAGCCTGATTGACTTGCCAAGATAAATCCCATCTCCCCATGCGATGATGAATCTCCAATTCCGATTCCATGGCCGTAATCACTGCGACATTTGCACCTTTCCCTTCCAAGGCAGCCATTCCAGAATCCTTAAGTGCCTCATCTGCTACCTTCAACATCAAGGTCTGCTGCAAAGTTAATCGCTCCGCTTCCTTGGGTTGAATTTTGAATCGTAATAACTGTAAGTCAAATTGCTCCAACCAAGCTCCGCGAATATCTTGCAAGTTAGGAATCACTCCCTGCCCAGCTAATTTTTCCATCCCTTTCCAACGTCTTTTGGGCAAAGGCTTGAATAATTGTTCTCCTTTAAAAAGGGTTAAATAATAAGCCTCCAAACTATCACAAGCACCAAAATGTACCTCCATACCTGTGATGGCCATTGATTGGTTTTTCACAGATTTGGGAGAAGATGCTTTTTTATTATTGGGAACCTTCTTCGGCGGTTTCTTTTCTTTTTTGTATTCCGACAAGACTAAATGGGCATTGGTTCCTCCAAAACCAAAAGCATTTATTCCCGCATGTGCGAGTTTTCCTTTTTTGGTCCAAGCTTGATTTTTAGTGACCATTTGATCCCCCGTAATTTTTCCAGAATCTGACTTTAAAGGATCGTCAATATTGATACTTGCTGGAATCAATTGGTGTTGCATCGCTAGGATAACCTTAATCATTCCCGCCATACCCGCTGCGGTCAACAAATGTCCAAAGTTGGATTTTGCAGAACCAATTTTTGGAGATTCGTGTTGCTCTGAGGTAAAGAAATTAGCAATGCTATTGATTTCTGTATTATCTCCCAATGGGGTACCCGTCGCATGACATTCGAGGTAGTCAATATCCGCAGGTTCTAATTCTGTTTGTTCATAAGCTTTTTCAAAGGCAATCCTTTGTCCTTTTGGGTTTGGGCTTAATAAAAACTTTCCTTTTCCATCATTTGACAGACCAACGGCATCAATGACCGCCAGAATTTTATCACCATCTCTTTCCGCATCAGAAAGTCTTTTTAAAACAACCATCCCTGCACCCTCTGCCGAGGTCAAACCGCCAGAGTGAGAATCCAAGGGGGCAGATTTCTCCCCATGTCGCGCATAGGCGTGAAAGTAAGAAAAGCCCATGTGGATAAACAAAGGGTCTGCACCACTCACTGCTCCGGCCAACATCATGTCAGCTTTGCCCAGATGCAATTCATCACAGGCCAATTTTACGGCGTAGAGACTGGAAGCGCAAGCGGCATCTAGCGAAAAATGCATTCCATTTAAGCCAACTGCCTGAGCGACTAAAGCCGAAGGAGCATTGGTCAATAAAGTATTTTTTAAATCGGCCGGGTAATTAGAATTGCTAGAAGGGAAGGTGATTTTTTCGCCTGTTAATTCTTCTACCACTTCTTCTGCCATGGCCGCATAGGTCGAAGATAGCAACTGGCGAGAGTAGCGAGTTGGGAAAGACAAATTTCCAAGGATGACTCCACAGCGGTCTTGAATTTCTTTGGGATTCCAATACCCAGCATCCTTCATCGCCTCCTTGGCTACATAGAGTGACCACTTGAATTGGGGATCTTGTTGCGCCAATAAATCTGCCTCAATTCGATAGTCCTTTGGATCAAACTTAAAGTCTCTGACATAGCCCCCTCGGAGCGAATAACACTTATCCAACTTGCCTTTATCCTCATGGTAATACAAGTCTGGCGCTGCACCAAAATCTTCTAAGGTGGAGTCGCTAACCAGACTTTTATTATCAATCAGGTTTTCCCAAAACTGATCAATCGTCTCTGAGCCGGGCAAT
>CAYQRA010000548.1:0-5042 GCA_964419315.1 uncultured Saprospiraceae bacterium
GAAGTATAAGTACGATCCAATTGGATCGTCAGTATCTGATTATCATAATCATACTTCAAAGGTGTTCGACTACCAGGAGTACTAATGGTTTTGATGTCAAAATTTTTGGCATCAAGTTCTAGCGTTTTTACAGGATAAAAAACAGGCTGAAAGGATAAATTGGCCTTACCAATAACAGATTGATTGAGCCAATCGAAACGAATATCGAGTTTGGTATGAAGCAAATCATTTTTCAGGGTGTAGCTAGGATGATAAACGGGGAGTTGGTAATCTTCTACCACCGCAGTTTCGATTTTTGGTGCTTTGATGACCAAGGTATCCAAATTGGTTTCCTCAATAGTTACTTCGGGAATTTTAGCCACTTTTTTACTAGCGTCACATCCAAGGATTAACAAGAGGGAAAGAGAAGCAAAAAGAAAATATTTCATAGATAGTTTTTTATGCATTAGACCTTAAACAACATGATTATTAACGAATTAAACGTATAACTTATTTAGGAAGCTAAAAGACTAGACAAATCGGTCTTCGTAATTCCAGACAAAAATAGATTTTTCCATCACATTTATTGACTAAAAGTATATGGGAGAGAGTTTTGAAGTGACGAAAAACAGGTTCGATTGGCGTGTTTAGTAATAAGGAGAAAGCTTTGGCCTTGAATTTACGCTCAATAAGAGCCGACTTTATTAGGAAAATATTGATTTTAATCACAAATTTCATTTATTTGATTATTTTATGTATTTTTATAATCAAATAAATTACCAACCTGTACTTTAGGAAACGTCCACAATTAAATCGGTATTAAAAGACTCAATAAATTAATTCTATGAAATCGATGCTACAAGGAATGGTTTTCCCCTTAAGCTGGGAAAAGGGAAATTCCAGAAAAGGGATCAATAGCCAACGGATGCAACAATTGGCCGAATTTAGTCCAGTGATCGACAAAGAAACATTTGAGGAAAAACTGGAGGCCCATCAGCGTTTTTTAAAAGAAGGTGGTGCTGGTGGAACTTGGCAAACGTTGCGAGTAAATGGTTTGGTGGTAGCAGTTTATAAAAAAAATACCAAAAGCACTGCGAAGCAATTCTCTTTGGAGTATGGCCGTTTGGCTTCGACTTTAAATCTTAATGGCCTCCTCTTACCTTTCATCAATGCCTGTGCGGCTTATTTGCCAGCTTTAGAAGCTCAGGAAGCGACACTCCCTTATAGCCTTTTTACGGATTGCTTTTTAGAAGAAGCCAATTTTGAGAAAGCTCAATTGCAAGGAGTCGATTTTTCTAGGGCACTTTTGCGAGCAGCGAATTTTAGCAATGCAGATTTGAGTAATGTTGACTTTGAACATTGTGATTTGCGAGGAGCAGATTTTCGAGGAGCGAGAATTGTTGGTGCACGTTTTCCGGGGGCACAATTAGAAGGGGTGTTAATTTAGAGGAAGTAAGAAGCCCGATTTAGAGATCAAGCTAAATCGGGCTTCTTAAAAAAATCTTTTATTATTACACCGATACATTGAATTCTCGCAAAGCAGCATTCAAAGACACTTTCTTATCGGTTGATTCTTTGCGCTTACCAATAATCAATGCACAAGCCACTTGATAATTTCCCGCAGGAAATTCCTTGGTATAAGTACCGGGGATGACCACCGACCGAGCAGGCACCCTGCCTTTATAAGTAATGGGTTCTGGACCAGAAACATCGATGATCCGAGTCGATTGAGTTAAAACGACATTGGCTCCTAGTACAGATTCTTTTTCTATTCTAACTCCTTCTACCACAATACAACGCGAACCAATAAAGCAATTGTCTTCAATAATCGTTGGCGAAGCTTGCAAGGGTTCCAAAACCCCACCAATTCCTACACCTCCACTGAGATGTACATGTCTACCAATCTGTGCACAAGAACCTACCGTTGCCCAAGTATCCACCATAGTACCACTTCCAACCCAAGCGCCAATATTGACATAGCTAGGCATCATGATAACTCCGGATTCGAGATAAGAACCATGACGAGCGATTGCATGGGGTACTACCCGAACTCCTTGTGCCGCATAATTACTCTTGAGTGGTATCTTATCGTGAAACTCAAAAGGTCCCACTTCGATGGTTTCCATTTGTTGTGTCGGAAAATAAAGGACAACTGCTTTTTTCACCCATTGATTGACCGTCCAAGATCCTTTTTCATTAGGTTCCGCTACTCTTAACTTTCCCTGATCCAATAAGTCAACGACCGTTCGGATGGCCTCTAAAGTTTCTTTTTCTTTTAAAAGCGCTCGATCGTCCCAAGCTTTTTCTATGATACTTTGTATTTGTTCCATTGTCTATTTTTATTTTTCTAAGATCTTTAAATTAAAATCATCATGGCAATAAATTGAGAAAGGATTCCCACGACATAACCGCCATAGACTTCTTGCTGTTGATGCGCTTTCAATAATAATCTTGAGGTACCCACCAAACCAGATAACAGAATGACAAGCATCAATAATTGCGTCATATTCATTTGGAACTTAAAGAAGGAGAGGTTGACCCAAAAGCTGCCATGACTATATTGAAACATCGTGATGATCACCATGGCTAGCAATCCTCCCATACCCAAAGTGTGCATACTTATTTTTGAAAACAGGTTGATAAAAAAGGCAACAAAAAGTGCTATAGTAGCCCCCAATACAAAGACTTTAAAAGCAATTGGAATATTGGGATTGTCCAAAATATTGCGGTACATCCATAAATAAAAAACACCAGTGATGATGTAAGGACCGATTCTTTCTTGCTGGTTTTTCAATTCTATCGTTTCAATTAAACCCAAAAACTTCATCATGATGATAGAAAAGCCGGGAATAAAAACCGTAGAGAAAAAAACCATTAAGATGAGATAGGAACTATCTCCAATATTATTGACTCCAAAGAGATATGGATTGACCGTTAGCAAAATCAACAGCATATAGGTCAACATAAAAAGTGGATGACAGAGATAAGAAAGCAAATGGGCGAATAGTCGCAGCATGGAAGTCAATTTTTATCGTCAAATTAACGAGGCTGCAAAATTACAAATTTTAAGGATAGGAAGGAATAGAATTTATTTTTTCGGTTCTCCCTGTAAATCCACTTGCTCCGGATCTGTAATCTCTGAAATTTCCACGACCACTCGCCGATTGGCTCGCCGAAGTGCATCTGTACTATTGTCATTTACAGGATCAGAAGAACCTTTACCTACGGTTTCAACTCGTACTGGGTTGATTCGTCTTTTGTAGACAAGATATCTTTTCACTGCTTTGGCCCGATCTTCAGATAATTTCTGAAGAACTTCTTCTTCCCCTTGATTATCGGTATGGCCCGAAATGCGGATATAGATGTAAGGGTTTTCATCGAGATAAGTAGAAAGGCGATCGAGTTCTGCGTAGGAATCTTCTAGAATTTCGGCGGTAGATTGAGCAAAGAAAATTGGAGCCATCTCAATTTTTTTGCCGACCATCATCGGTTCTAGTTTTAAGTCGATTCTTTTTTCTTTAAAATAAGCATGCGCTTTCTTATAATTAACGGTGGCTTCTTGGCCTTCATAGCCCGGTTTGTGCGCTTCGATAGAATACTCTCCTCCCTTGGGAACTTTGATCGTAAAACTTCCATCTTCTGAAACATAAACATTTCGAACATCAGAATTTTTAAAACCAGTATGAATTTCAGCAGCTACGGGTTTTCCTGTTTCGGTATTCAAAATTTTTCCAGTAATGGTTACAAACATCGGATTGGGTCCCGCGATTTGTACTCTGAAAATATCACTCGAACCATCTCGATCGGAAGTGAAATAAAGGTATCCTGTTTCAGCATTAAAATAAGGACGACTGTCTTTGGCTTTGGAGTTAATAGGATTTTTATACCGCATTGGTCTCGACCAGTTTTTCCAAGTGTCGTCTTTTCGCTGGACCATAAAGATATCGCTTTTTCCTCCTCGACGATCAGAGGCAAAAAACAACAAGGAATTATCTTCTGAAAGGAAAGGCGTAATCTCTCGAGTATTGGTATTGATACTTCCCATATTTTCGGGTTGACTCCAGTCATATCCTCGGCGGAAAGAAATATAAAGATCACTTTTTCCTCTAGAATCATAGCGTTCCAAAGATAAGATCATAACGGTTCCGTCCGCACTGATACACATGCTTACATCTGGCCCTGAATTGTGGTAATTATTGATTTCGATGGCTTCTGGAAAAGACCAACTGTCATCCGAATTTTGTCGCATCAAAGAAAATCCTTTAGACATTCCACCTTCGGCGATAAACTGGTTGAGTACAATCACTTCATTTCCGGCTGGAGTAAGGGAGCCAATACTATTGGGCAAAGCATTATTGAGGGGGTAGCCAGGATGAATGAGGGTATTGAATTCGCTACCTTCTGATTTTGCAATCCAGATATCTTGATTGAAAGCCGATCCAAAAGGTTTTGTTACGGCGCGTCCAGCTAGTTGAGAATAAATACGACCCAAATGCATTTCATAAGCTTGCGCAGAAAGTTTGGAAGCCAAGTCTTCATTATTCTCAATTAAGGTTCGATCAAAATCAGGAGATCCTTGCCGGGTAAAATAAAGTGTTTTACCATCCAGACTCACAAGAGGAGCAATCTCATCGAAATAAGGCGTATTGATTCCGGGCGACAATTTTTCTAAAACGAGCGTCCGTTGTCCGTGAGTCAAAGGCAGGACGAAAAGAATAAAAAAGGCGATAATAAAAAGAGAACGCAGCATGGAAGTGCTTTTTCAGGTTTTTCAAAAATAGAGCGTGTTTAGATTTATATTAGACACGTTCTTAGATGCTTTGTCTGGAGGAAGGAGTAGGCGTGTACTGAGGTAAACGTTTCATAAAATCACAATCTTATGCGAAGATAGAGAAAAGGAGAATAAAAGTTTACGTTCTTGGAAAAATCCCTTGGTCGACCAAAAATAAGAACAAAAAGGCGACTAAAAGACCTGTGACGAGCTTGCCTAGTTAAGTGCTTTTTACTATCGTGAACCTCCGTTGTCGGTTTAGCTCGTTCCTCGTGAACCTCCGTTGTCGGTT
>CAYQRA010000549.1:0-5035 GCA_964419315.1 uncultured Saprospiraceae bacterium
GTTGACCACGGGATTTAGTTCACTCCGTTTATGAACCTGCCTGCGGAATGCAGGCCTCCGTTGTCGGTTTGTCCAAGAACGATATTTTTTTAACAACAAGATATTTGGTAGTCGAATATATACCGCTAAATTTGCGCAAGCGATTTGATTGATTCACCAAACACCAAGATTTATTTTGTTTTCTATCTTTAAAAAAAAGCCAAACAAGCCTGCTGATTTTTCCTTCTTGGCTGCCGATATGCACTCCCATCTAATTCCGGGGATTGATGATGGTGCCAAAACGCCGGAGGATGCGATCCATCTGATTCAGCGCTTGGTGGATATGGGCTTCCAAAAAATTATTACCACTCCTCATATCATGAGTGAATACTATCCAAATTCTCCGGCGATCATTCGCGCTGGATTAAGCAATTTGCAGTATGAACTATCTAAAACAGCAATAAGAATCGAGATAGAAGCAGCGGCGGAATATTTTGTGGATGATACTTTCCTAGAATTATTAGCAGCTAATGGTGAATTACTAACCTTCGCGGGCCAACATATTCTCATCGAAACGTCTACCTTCTCAGAGCCCAGCAATTTATTTGATGCGATTTTTCAATTGAAGGCTCGTGGCTATCAGCCGATCTTGGCACATCCCGAACGTTACCTCTATTATGGATCGCAATTTGACCAATTCGAAAGAATAAAATCTTTGGGTTGTGAATTACAAGTAAACTTGCTTTCCTTGGCAGGGCATTATGGTCCAGAGCAAAAGAAGTTAGGCCTGAAATTACTAAAGGCAGGAATGGTAGATTATCTAGGGACGGATTTGCACAGAGCAAGTCATGCCAAAAGATTGGAAATGGATATCGATCGTAAAGTGATGAAATTAATAAAAGCGACGCCTTTTAAAAACGTAGATTTATTGAAAGCCAATTAGGTTTCCAAACACTCCGCCAACTTCTTCGCCAAGCCCCCCACCTCGGGTTCTTCAAACAAACTAATGTGATGCCCCGGAACCACATGCACCTCCAATTGATCCGATAATTTTTCCCACTGCGTCAAATGAAAATTCTTATCCTTTCGCTCATGGAATTCCTGACTGCGGATGAAATGAATTTTCCCCGGATAAGCCTGCCAATGGTATTTGGCATACAAAGCATTGAGCGAATCAATCATCTGTCTTAAATGGCGTTCCGACTCACTTTCTTCTGCTACCGCCACATTGGTATCTTGTCTAGTCTGTTTCCATTTGCTACTGATTTTTTGCTGGATTCTTTTAAAATCCCCGCGCTTGATCAAATCGAAAAAGCGAGAAAAAGTTTTACTTTTTCCACTCGCATCATTGCCAAATAAATGCAAAGGCCCCGAATCAATAATGGCCAAAAGCGCAACACTTTCTCCCATCGCTTGCAATTGTTTTGCCATCTCCAGAGCTACGGCATTGCTAAAGCAAGTGCCCAAAATACGATAAGGCCCAAGGGCTTGAACAAGGCGAATTTCCTCTAAGTAATGACGAGCCATTTCTTCAATGCTTTGATGAAAATCCTCTTTGCCATCTAAGCCGACGGGTTGGAGGCTATAGACTGGTTGTTCTTCTCCGAGGTGTTGAGTCAGGGCTTGGTAAAAGAAAACGTGTGCTCCTCCACCGTGCAAACAAAACAAAGGGGCCTTGCTACCATTGGCGCGCATCGGGACTAGTGATTTGTAGGGAGTAGCAGTGGATTGATCTTTGTTGATCAGTGCAGCGAGTTCTTGGATACTAGGATGCTTTAATAATTCTGCTGGAGCAATGACTTCGCCAAAGGTTTTTTCTATTTGTGCAAAAAGTTGAATGGCCAATAAAGAGCGTCCACCAATATCAAAGAAATTATCGGCGATACCAATTTGGGGACGATTAAATAAGTTTTCCCAAATTTTAGCCAACTGGAATTCTGTTTCATTGCGTGGCGCAAGGTAGGTGTTGGAGGAAATGGGATTTTCAAAACTTGGTGTCGTCTTAAGACGTGGTTTCGGATTGGGGCGAATGTTTTGTAAGATGGGGCCCAATTTGATCGCTGCACTTTCTTGCAAGGTGTTGGTCAGTAGTTGCCGGAATTCTGTTTTTATCCAATCCAAATCTTCCTTGGTCAAAGCAGTGCTTTGATATCTAAAATCAATTTTTATTTGCTCCAGTGGATTGATTCTAATCGTCAAAGGATAGGTAGAAGAAAAAGCACCTTGGAATTTATCGACCGATAAATCTCCAACTTGTAATCCATTTCTCAAAAAATTTCCATACACAAAAAGTACCTCAAATAAAGCCAAATGTCCGGGCCATTTTATTTGATTTTGGATTTGATCTAGCGTCGTGTTTTCGTGTTGCCCGATCAAACCTTGTTTCTTTTGTAATCCCTTTAGCCAATCTCCGATGGCTTCTTTTTCCGAAAGGATAAAACGATTGGGCAAAACATTCATAAATAAACCACTGATGGATTCGATCCCTGGATAATTAGAAAAACGTCCAGACAAAGTCAGACCAAAAACGACCTCTTTAGTATCAAAATATGCTCCCAATAAAAGAGCCCAAAGCCCTTGGAAAAAAGTACTATTGCTGATTTGGTTTTGCTGGCAAAATTGGGCGATGGCTTTACTTTCTGCTAAAGTCAATTCGAGAAAATCATCTTGGTATAAATTCGATTCTTTAGCAGGATTGGTATCGCTTTGGAATAATTGAGGGGCTTGGAATTGCTCGAATTGGCTGCGCCAAAAATCGTCCGTTTTAGTGCGGTCTTGCTGGTTTTGCCATTGCAAAAAATCTGGGAACGAAGATAGTGCTGGAAGAATTAGAGATTCCTTTTTTTGGATGGCCGCATAATAAGCCAAGGTGTCTTTTAAAATAATTCCACAAGACCAACCATCCAAAAAGATATGATGACAAGACCAGCGTAGAATCCATTCTTGATCACTCCATTGGATCAAATTCATCCGAGAAGTTGGCGCTTGGTATAAATCAATTCCTTTACGTTCTTCCAATTCCCGAATGCTGTTTAAGTTGGCTTCTTTTTCGGACGGCGATTGTCCGACCAAAATATGTTGCGTCCATTCCAATGGACTTTTAGGAAGAATGACTTGTGCTACCGACTTTCCTTTTTCGCTTTGCAAATGAGTACGCATGGCGGTATGTCGCTGCACACTTTGTTGCCACGCTTGTTGGAATTCGACAAAATTAATATTTCCTTTTAGCGTAAATTCTAAATGGAGGACACCTTGATCTTGCTCCGAAAATTCGCTATTGAATAAAAAGGCTTTTTGTAAATCTGACAAGGGATAAGCTACTGCTTCATCGGTAGAAGTTGTTGGGTTCGGAAGGTTTATCAAAGGATTCGAAATAGCTTGATCTTTTACCTGAGGAGCAAGGGTCTCGATGGTTTGGTATTCAAAAATTTGATTAGATTCGATAAATATTCCAGCCGCTCTCGCTTGCGCAATGATCTGAATACTCAAAATAGAATCACCTCCGATGGCGAAGAAATTATCTTGGATTCCAATGCCCTGAATGTTTAATGCTTTTTCCCAAATGCCGGCCAATATTTTTTCCTTGGCGGATTCTGGAGCGACAAATGCTGCTCGCTTGTCTAGTGCCAAAGCATCCGGAGCGGGGAGTTTTTTTCGATTGATCTTACCATTGGGTAAACGAGGAAATTCCTCAAGCGGCAGGATGGCCGCAGGAATCATATAATCTGGCAATTGTGCTTTCAGGAATTGATTTAAAGCCGTCGAGTCTAAGGTTTCTTTTTGCGTAAGATAAGCGACCAAACGCAGTTGTTGTTTTTGTTCTTCCTGTTCGTTTTTCTGCACTACTACCAAGGCTTCTTTAACTCCAGTATAAGCTGAAATTACTTTAGCGATTTCTTCTGGTTCTACTCGGAAACCTCTGATTTTTACTTGTTCATCTACTCTTCCTAAAAATTCTATGTTGCCATCAGCATGGTACCGAGCCAGATCTCCGGTTCTGTAAAGGCGAAGGGTTTTTTCTTGAATGTTAGTTGTAATAAATTTTTCTGCACTTAATGCGGGGCGATTCAGATAGCCTTTAGATAAACCCAATCCACCGATAAATAATTCGCCAGCTACACCTATCGGAACCGCTTGCAATGCTTGATCTAAAATATAAACAGTCGCATTGGGGATTGCTTTGCCAATGGGTACGAAGTGCTGGTCGCTGGCTTTTATTTTATGCGCAATACACCAAACCGTTGCTTCTGTTGGGCCATACTCATTATACAATTCGGTCTGTGGCATTTTTTCAAAATGCACTTGGAGTAAAGCGGGTGGACAAGCTTCTCCTGCTACCATTACATTTCGCAAAGAACGGAGCAAATTGCTAGGACAATGTTGAAGGATGGTTTGGTAAAGCGATGGCAATAATAAAGTGTGGGACACCTGATGTTGAGCAATCATTTCTCCCAACACAAAAGTGTCTTGTTCGATTCTTTTAGGTGGAATCAATAAAGCACCACCAGAGCAAAGCGTCCAAAAAATCCCTGCTACCGAACTGTCAAATGAAAAAGAAGACAGCAATAAAAAACAAGAAGGATTACTGGGATAAAAAGAAAAACGAGCGGCGGTAGAATGCAATAGATTGCCATGGGTAATTGGAACGCCTTTCGGTTTTCCTGTACTGCCCGAGGTATAAATAAAATAAGCCAAGTCATCGGATTGAACTTCTGGCAAGGCAATATGCGCTGCTTTAAATTCCAAAATCGCAGCGTCCAAATCAATGATCTGGGCATTTGTAAAACTCAATTGTTCTTTGAGATCTTGCGTACTCAATACCAAGGCGGCACCAGAATCTTGGAGCATGTATTCGATGCGCTCGGCCGGATATTCTGGGTCTAGTGGGAGATAAGCGGCTCCTGCTTTTAAGATACCGACCAAGCCGATAACGAGTTCTATACTTCTATTGGTGTAAAGGCCGACGGGCTTATTGGCTTGGATGTTTTGTTCGAGTAGTTTGGCCGCTACGGCATTGGAGCGCTGATGGAGTTCGCTATAGCTGATTTGTTGGTTT
>CAYQRA010000550.1:0-5020 GCA_964419315.1 uncultured Saprospiraceae bacterium
CATGCCGCGCCTCGATTAAGAAAAAAATCCTCTCTTTCAAAATCACAATTAACTTATGACACAGTGTACTTTGTACTATGGGAAGAATTATCTTTTGATCATTGGTCAGCTTTTTACTATTTTTAATTTTGAGGAGCAGACTCAGTTTAATGATTTTGAGTCCAGCAATAATCTTGATATACAAATTGATTCCTGGAGTTCGGATTCTATTTGGCAAATAGGAACACCGCAAAAATAATTCTAAATCAAGCTTCCAGTTCTCCAAACGTTTTAATTTTAGCTACCATAGCTTAGGAGGATATCCTCTTCTTGGCCATAATCAATAAAAAATGAAAAGGATACTAGTAACAGGATCATCTGGTAAATTAGGGCAGGAAATTGTTCAACTGCTAAGAAATAATAATTATGATGTACTGGGAATAGATCTTTTACAAGGAGATACAACGGATGAATTAATAGATATCCGAGACGGCAATCTGATAAAAGAAATGACAAAAGGAATGGATGCTATAATTCATACCGCAGCACTACATGGAAAACATACCGACTTAAATTATCCAAGGAGTAAGTTTATAGATACGAACATCGTAGGAACCAATAATCTACTTAAAGCTTCCATTGAGAATGGAATAAATAAATTTCTATTTACAAGTAGTACGTCCATTTACGGGACTGCGATGGTCAATAAAAAGCAAGCCGTTTGGGTTGATGAAGAACTAATACCTCAGCCAAGAGATATTTATGATATTACGAAATTAACCTGTGAGTTACTTTGCAAAGACTATTTTGAAAAGGAAGGAATTCAAACAACAGTTTTGAGAGTATCCAGGTTTCTAAAGGAAGAGGATAATACAAAAGCGAACCACAGAATATATAGAGGATTAGATGAAAAGGATGGAGCAAAAGGACATCAATTGGCATTAGAAAAGAAATTCAACTCGTTTGAAGTCTATAATATATCAAACAATAGTCCATTTAAGAAAGAAGATTTAGTAGAATTATATACTAATCCAAGGAAAGTGATTGGTAAATATTATCCCAAAGCAGAAAAAATTTATGCCCAAAGAAATTGGAAATTCCTCAAAAAAATAGATAGGGTATATTCTATAGAAAAAGCTAAAAAAGAATTGAATTACCAACCCTTAAATAACTTTGATATTTTCCTTACTTAGAAGTTGTTTAAAAAATCCGTCGAACTACTTAAGGGCTTAACATAAATTCACTTTAGTTCATGGATGGCCAAAGCAGAAAAAACAAATGACTATAATAGAAAAAGATGATCAAATCGCTCCTTTTATAAAAGAGATTATTCTTTTAGAAAGCGATAGCAATGTCCAACATGAACTTCCTTTTTACGCAGATGGATATCCTGGAATTATATACTCCGAAACGAAGGAAGGAATTCGATTATTACCAGTCAATAAAATGCTGCCAAATTTCTTTTTGTACGGGCAAACTATAGAACCCATTGTACTTCAAATCAAAGGTGCTTATAAACTCATTGTTTTTCAACTCTATCCTTTTGCCACTCGCTTGCTTTTAGACATTAAGCCCAAAGAAATTAATGATGAGTGTTATGATTTGGCCAAAGTGAAAAATATGGAAACGGATAAAACCATTGCTCAACTTATTTCGACCACTACCAATAAACAAGTCCAGTTAATATCAAAGTATGTATTAGATTTAGTCAAAAATTCTTCCGTTAATTCTGATAAATCTATAAAGTTGGCGGTCTCAACGATCATCAAAACAAAGGGAACGCTTCCTATCAAAGCACTAAGAGATCAACTCTTTATTACGGAAAGAACATTTGAAAGACGATTTAATAAAGAAATAGGAGTTAGTCCAAAACAATTTGCCAAAATTATTCAATTCAGCTTTTCTCTTAATCAGATCCAAGAATCTGATTATACGAACCTTACTACCATCGCTTACGAAAACGGATTTGCGGATCAATCGCATTTTATAAGAAGCTTCAAAAAGTATACAGGAGCCACACCAAAAGAACTACTGTCAAAAATCCAATAGACTTCCGATTGACGGTTTTGTTCAATTTTCAATTTCTTATTCTTCTCATTTTTGCTTCATGAAATTTACGACATGAAGTACCTACTCTTATTTCTAATTTCCATTGGCACGCTGGCATCAATTCCAAAAAATCAAGATGCAGTGGTACCGATTGTATTGGAAAAGCAGAAAGCAGCATTTGAAATTCTTAGTAAAAAATGCAATGTCTGTCACCGTTCTAAAAATCAAAGTAAAGTATTTATCCTTGAAAATATGAATAGGTTTGCCCGAAGAATCAATCGGCAAGTTTTCGTATGGAAGCGGATGCCAAAAGGAAATGAAATCACACTTTCTGATAAAGAAAAGAAGACTTTAAAAATTTGGATTAATTCACTAAAAAAATAAAAAATGAAAGAGAAAATTTTAATCTTTGGCGCCACAGGCGGTACCGGAAAAGAACTTGTAAAACAAGCCTTAGAAAAAGGACATCAGGTAACGGCTTTCCTCCGCACACCTAAAAAATTAGAAATTCAAAATAGTAAGCTCCAAGTACTGAAGGGAGACGTTTTGAATAATCAGGAGGTATCTAATGCAGTCCGCAATCACGGCGTGGTATTTTGTACGCTGGGCATGCCCGCCTCTGACAAATCTACCCTACGTACTAATGGAACTGCTAACATCGTCAAGGCCATGAAAGAAAATGGGGTTAAAAGATTTATCTGTCAAACGTCATTAGGCTTTGGGGATAGTAAAGAAGTTTTGCCTTGGTATATGAAATACCTAATCGTTCCATTCGTCCTGAAAAACGCATTTAAGGATCATGAACTACAAGAAGCAGTCATTGAGGAATCAAATCTGGATTATACCATCGTAAGGCCAGGTAATATGACAAATGGAAAGAGAACAGGAAATTATAAACACGGTTTTGAACCTACCGAAAAAATAAAACTAAAAGTTTCAAGAGCTGATGTTGCCCATTTTATGCTCAATCAAATAGATAATGAAGAGTACCTCCGTAAAAAGGCGGGTATTTCTTATTGAGAAAAGAACGTCCGCTCCTCCAAAGGGATGCAAAAGTAAGAAGATGCTAGAATAAACTCTATTATAAAACGAGGTGTCCTTCTGGAAAACAACTTCCATCTTAAAGGAGATATCTTAGGTAAAATGGCTTACCTTATTTTTGTATACATTCAGACAAAAGAAGTCCTTTTGGATGGATAAGAGCAGTAGAAAAAATTATAAAGTTATCTTGCTGATAAATTGGGGAGTACTACCCGTTTTTCAGCCCCAAGAAACCTATACGCTATCGTCTAGTGAAAAGGAAATTTCATAGGAATAACTATCGACAACTAAGATTAGAAAACATCTTGATCTTCAAGAAAAAGTAAACGGAATTTGGAATGTTTATTGTCGTAACGTACTTTTGGGTTTCTTCTATAAAAGAAGTTGTTTAAAAACTACTTCAAAGATTACTCACCAGCAAACAAAAATATTTAGATTTAGTCTAGGTTCAACTTAGACTAAATCTAAATATTTCTATAATAAAGTGTAAACTATATGTTTGATATTAAGTGACGGACCTAAAGGTCCGGAGTACTGACTATGTCTTAGGTTCTCTGATAAAACCCGTGTGTGAGTCAATCAAAAAGAAGAACAAACGCTCCTTTTAGTCGCTTTTTGGTTCTTCTTTTTGATTGACCACGGGATTTATCCAAGAACGATGTTTTTAACAAAATTAATCATTCCTTTTCAACTGAATTAAACATGAAATATATTTTTACCTTTCTTATTGGTTTGACTTCTTTGCTAGCTCATTCTCAATTGCCAGTATATGAAGATCATTTTGATAATGGAATTCTTTCGGTCAGTGGTAATCCATCTGGGTATACCCTAAGTCTTGGGGACACTACCTTGCAAGTGATCGGTGATGGATCAGCAGGTTCTTGGACGGCTATGACCTATTCCATGCACAATGGGGCAGGCTTACCTATTTTAGTAGATGCAAGTGGATCCCCCAAATTATACATTAGGGCCAAAGGTGAAAATAGCCCTAGCTTACGAATCGACTTTCAAGACGAAGGAGGTTATATTACCAATCTAAGCCCTGTTGAGATGACGCTCAGCGACAGCTATAATATCTATGAATACAATTATACCAACAGTCTCGAAGATGGGGCATATGGTGGCAGTCCTTGTACCAATCAACCTTGTCCAGTAGATCCTTCAAAAATTCAAGGTCTCGTATTATTTGTCAATGCTCCAGATGGTGGCTATTCGGGAAAAATTGATATTGATTGGATCTCAGTCGGAGCGCCTATAGAAGATATTGATTTTGTTCCACATGAAATACGGTATAATCAAGTTTCCTATATGACAGACCGAAAAAAATTGATAAGTATTGCTTCCACAATATCCTATACAGACCTAGACTATTCGGTTTATGAAGAAGGGGAGACTTCTCCCATTATGGAAGGCATGGTAAGTAGTGGCTCCGTTTGGAGCCCCAGTCAAGAGCATGTTGGAACCGTTGATATAAGTTCCATTAATAAGCCAGGGCGCTACAGAATGGAAACTGCTCAAAACACGATTAATTTTACTATTAGTACTAATGGCTATGATGATCTATGTGAAGAATCCATAAAATACTACTATTATAATAGAGCTTCTCAGGAACTCACCGCTGAATATGCCGGCCCTTGGGCTAGACCACTCGGGCATCCAGATGATGAAATATTTGTACATGCTTCAGCAGCCTCTGCTAATAGACCTACCGGAACAATTATTTCTTCCCCCAAAGGTTGGTATGATGCGGGAGATTATAATAAGTACATTGTCAACTCTGGGATTTCGACTTATACTTTGCTAGCAGCCTATGAACACTACCCCGACTATTACAAGAACTTAAGCATAAGCATCCCTGAGGAAGGAGGTGATTTGCCAGATCTTTTGGATGAAGTCATTTGGAATTTGGATTGGATGTTGACCATGCAAGATCCCGAAGACGGTGGAGTCT
>CAYQRA010000551.1:0-5020 GCA_964419315.1 uncultured Saprospiraceae bacterium
ATTGTATCACTAGTTCTTATTTGACTTTAGATGGTGGTAGTCCGACTGGAGGTTCTTATGCTGGTTTGCATGTGAGTGGAAATATTTTTGATCCATCGAGTGCCGGCGCAGGAGTACACACCATCACCTATACCTACACCGATGTCAACGGCTGTACCAATTCTACTACCGATCAGGTAGTCGTCTTTGGCTTGCCAAGTGTTTCTTTGACTTTGACCGATGACGAAGATTGTGTACTAAATAATTCCCTCGTTCTTTCCGGAGGACTACCGACCGGAGGAACTTATTCTGGACCAGGAGTTAGTGGAACTAATTTCAATGCCGCATCAGCTGGTCTGGGCACCCATACCATTACCTATACTTTTATGGATGTCAATGGCTGTACCAATACAGCAACGGATCAACTGGAAGTAGTCTCCGATCCTACGGTTACCTTCTCTCTGGGTACTACCGATGTTTGTATCGATCAGGCAGTTATTAATCTGACGAATGGAGCGCCTACTGGAGGAACCTTCTCCGGAGCTGGCGTAACTGGAACTAGCTTCGATCCTGCTGCCGCAGGAGCAGGCACCCATACCATTACTTATAGTTTTACCGATGCCAATGGCTGTAGCGATTCTGCTACCGACGATATCAATGTATATGCCATTCCGGTGATCAATACTCCACTAAAATCTGACCCTACGACTTGTGGGGGAACCAATGGTTCGATTACGGTCAATGTAAGTAGCGGGACCGGAAGTTTTGAATATCGAATAGACGGCGGTACTTGGCAAAACAGTAATGTGTTTTCTGGTTTATCAAGTGGGACTTACTCTATTGAAGTTCAAAATGATAATGGCTTTTGTTTGGCCACCGCTTCAGAGAGTTTAGGGGATCCTACTGACCCCATTGCCAATATCGATGCTTCCACCAACTCAACTTGTGTCAATAGCAATATAAATTTAAATGCCGACGATGCTGGATCAGGAGCAACTTACTCTTGGGATTTTGGAGTGAATGCTAATCCTGCTTCAAACACTGGGATAGGTCCTCATGCGATTAATTATAGTTCGGCTGGAAATAAATTAATTCAACTAAGCGTCCAAAAAGATGGATGTACTTCCATTGATAGCCAAACTATTGTGATTTATGCACTACCAGTAGTTACGCTCAATTTAGTCAATGATTCTGTTTGTGAATCGAGCTCGATTCTTAGTCTCTCTGGCGGAAATCCTACGGGCGGTACTTATACTGGACTTGGTGTGAGCGGAACTAACTTTGATGCTGCTTCACAAGGACCGGGTAATTATACCATTACCTATACTTATACGGATGCCAATGGATGTATCAGTACCGCAAGCGATCAAATAAGGGTAACGGGACTGCCTACGGTAAGTCTTAACTTAGGAACTACCGAGGTTTGTATTTCCAATACTAATGTCTCCTTGACTGGAGCAAGTCCTAGTGGAGGCACCTTCTCTGGGACTGGTGTTAGTGGTTCCTCTTTTAATGCAACTACTGCCGGAGCTGGTGCTCACCTCATTCAATACACTTACACGGATGCCAATGGATGTACCAATTCTGCGACCGATAATATAGAAGTTTTTGCTTTTCCAACCATCAACTTGGTCACTCCTAGTAATCCTACGACCTGTAGTGGAACCCAAGGAAGTATTGTCGTAAGTGCCAGTGGTGGTACGGGCAGTTTCCAATATCGTTTGAATAGCGGAGCTTGGCAGAATAGTAATACTTTTAGTAGTTTAGGAGCAGGTTCTTATAATGTCTTTATCAGAAATTCGAATGGCTTTTGTGAAGCTCCTTACGTATCCAATCCGGTGGTGCTAGTAGATCCTCCAGCCACTATAGTCACTACTAATGTTATTTCCAATTACACCGGAGAAGAGATCACCTGTGTTGGTGCTTCGGATGGTTTTGCGACCGCAAGTGGTAGTGGAGGTACGGGCCCCTATACTTTTGCTTGGAGCAATGCTCAGACAGGAGATACGCTCAAGAATGTTGTTGCTGGAACCTATACGGTTACCGCTACAGATGCCTTAGGTTGCCAAGGTACTCAAAGCGTTACTTTAAATGATCCACCTCCACTTGGAGTTACTGCTGTTTATACCAATCCAACTTGTTATGGTGCTTCTGACGGAGCGATTGATGTAACTGCTACCGGAGGGGTAGGAGCTTATACCTATGCTTGGCAGGATTTAGGACCGATTGCTTTTTATGCTTTTGATGGAAATACAGACGATATTTCTGGCAATGATCATCATGCGAACGCCGTATGGGGAAGTGAAGAATACTCCAATGATGCCATAGATGGACAATCCTTTCAATTTAGGAATTCTACTGGTGTTAAATTGGACGATGGTGTTTTTCTAGATGTTCCATTTGCCCAACGATCTGTGATCATGCATGTAAAACCAGATGCATTTGATGAACAATATATTTTATACGATGAAGGTGGTTTCGATTTTGGTATCGCCCTTGGTATAAAAAATAGTAAACTCACCGGAGTCGTTACTAATGGTCTATTCAAAAGAAGCGCTTTTTCTATGAATATCCCAAAAGATGATAACTGGCATGAGGTCGGATTTATTTATGATCGTGGCGATTTTACCCTCTTATTAAATGGAGTAGCTGGTGAAACCAGAAGTACGGGCTTTGATACGATTTATATAAATGCTTTAGGAAATTTTAATGATTCCGGCCTTGGAAATGCTTTAGGAAATACCGCTTATCGCTTTGAAAATTATGACGCTTATGAAGGCTTAATGGATAATGTAGCGATCTATGATGTTGCTTATTCGGGAGGTCAAAGTCAGGCTGCCGGAGGCGATTCCTCCGGAGGCGATCGAACTGGAATTCCGGCGGGAGAATACCAAGTATATGTTTACGATTTGAATGGCTGTATTGACTCTATTACCCTGACCTTAACGCAGCCAGATTCTCTGGCCCTCACCGCCAATATTACCAATGTCACCTGTAATGGATTAGATAATGGAGCCATTGATCTTCAAGTGGCTGGTGGTGTCGCTCCCTACGAGTATGCTTGGTCTAATCTGGACACTACCCAAGATTTGACTAGTCTTAGTCCGGGCACTTATACGGTTACGGTGCTAGATGTTAATGATTGCGAAGTAATGGGAAGCTATAGAATTGATGAACCGCCTTCACTGTCTTTGACCGCCTCTACGTCTTCCAATTTCAATGGATTCAATGTCACTTGTTTTGGCGAAACCGATGGTTCTGCTTCTACTTCTGCTTTAGGTGGAACACCTCCTTATACGTATAATTGGACGACTGGAGCTACGACTAATAATCTAAGTAATATTGGAGTTGGTAAATATATGGTAACCCTAACCGATGCTAGCGGTTGTACTGCGATTGATAGTGTAACGATAAATGGTCCAGCTCAACTTTCTGCGAGTGCCAGTGTAACGTCTTCCTATGGTGGAGAGCACATTAGTTGTATTGATGCTACCGATGGACAGGCTCAGGCCGCAGTTCTTAACGGAGTAGCTCCCTACACTTACACCTGGTCCAACGGACAATCTGGAAATGATTTGATCAATGTAGGAGAAGGCACTTATGGCGTGACGGTACAAGATGCCAACGGTTGTACCGCCACTTCCTCTGTAACTCTAAATGATCCGCCACCACTTGTACTAGCGGTCGATGTCAATTCGAATTTCAATGGCGAAGATGTCTCTTGTGCCGATGCCTCAGATGGTGAAATAGAAGCCAATGTTAGTGGAGGCGCTGGAAATGTATATTCCTACGAATGGTCAGATGGGTCGATAGATTCTATACTTACTGGGATTCCGATTGGGACTTATAGCGTAACGGTTTCTGATGATTTTGGCTGTACAGAAGAAGGATCTATCACTTTGACCGAGCCAGATCCACTATCTAGTGATATCACTATTAATTCTGATTTTAATGGTTCTGTGATCAGTTGTAATGGTGGTTCAGATGGAGCAATCGAAGCCAGTGCTACGGGAGGTATTGCCCCTTATACTTATGATTGGAGCAATGGCCCTGTTACTCCAGAAAATAATAATATTGGTGCAGGAACCTATTTTGTGACGGTATCGGATGCCAACGGTTGTACCTCAGAAAGTACGGTGACCATCAGTAATCCAACGAATATTAGCTTTAGTGTTACGGGCAATCCTCCAAGTGATTGTGGAACCAATAATGGTTCTATTGTCATGTTTGCAGGAGGTGGAATTGGAACTTATGAATTTAGTTTAGATGGAATAAATTATCAGAGCTCAGGAAGTTTTACGGGACTTGGGCCAGGGTCTTATTTTGGATATGTAAGAAACGAGTCTGGTACTTGTGTAACTGGTCCGGTTGCCATTGTAGTTAATCCACCAGAGGCACCTACGATTGATAATTTGACGATCATCAATCCTACGACTTCTTCTTCCAATGACGGAGCGGTTTTAGTCGCTGCTTCCGGAGGAGGAATTGCTATTGAATATTCTATTGATGGAACAAACTGGCAGTTGAGTAATCTTTTTGAAAATCTAGACGAAGGATCGCTTACGATTTCTATTAGATATGTTGGCTTTACCTGTATCTCTTCACAGACCATTAATTTGGTAGCAGGAGCTGGGGTGATTGGAAACGTTGAAAACAACTTCTGTTCAGGAGACCTCAGTGGCGTCAGCTTCGTAGAGGTTTATTACATTCCTTTTCAAGAGGATCACATTCTATCCGCTTTGCAAGGAGTTTTTCCAGATGCCTGTCCAGGGGCTAATGTGGATGACCCGGTTCAGACCTATGTGTCTGTAGGGGTGGTGGAAGATAAAACCATTATTACTTATGATCATTGGGAGGATGGATTTGAAAATGACCTTTCTTATCCTGCACAAACAACAACGGAGATATGGGGGGATGGAAATCCATTGAATGGTATTCCTCCGGGCTTCGTTACGGATGTGTTGAATGCTTCCGATATCATTATCTTAAACAATCCAGTTACTTCAACCACTAGAGGGGCATTACCTCCAGATTATGATGG
>CAYQRA010000552.1:0-4996 GCA_964419315.1 uncultured Saprospiraceae bacterium
CGGTGTAAGTTTTGGATCTGAAAGATTCAGATTCCTAAGGGTTTTTTGGAGGGGGATGGCTAGTTGTTGAAATGCCATTCATCTGGTTTTTTTGTCGTATTTTTTAGGTCATTATCTGTTTTATTTTTTTTGCTTATGGATTTTTCTTTGGTCTTTTGGTGAAGCCTGCCCGTCTGCTTTAGTTCGCTACGCTCATGGAACGTCAGTTCCGCGATGCTAATCTCCCTTGTCGATCTCGCAGTCGGATGCGGTAGGGCCTTTGCTTGATCTTTTGGTGAAGCCTGCCCGTCCGCTTTCGCGGTGCCCTCACTTCAAGCGCTGTCGCACTTGACTCTTCGAGATCGTTCGGTTATCTAATAAGACTAACATCTCCCTTATACAGTTGCTTTACCCCATCTACAAACTCCAACTCCGCATAAAAAGTGTAGACCGCAGGGTTCAATACTTGGCCTTTGAAAAAGCCATCCCAACCGACCAAAGGATCGTTGGGCAGCGCATCTTTACTTTCAAATAATTGTTCGCCCCAACGATTATAAATGCGCAGGACATTAATTTTCCGAACAGAATAAGGATCCGCATGCACAAAGAAAAAATCATTGGCACCATCTCCATTGGGAGAAAAAGCATTCGGAATAAAAACATTTCGATCTTTGCGAACCCGCAACAATGTTTCATCACTTGCCACACAACCATTGGTATCCACCACCGTGACTTGATAGCGGGTATCCTCAAAAATTTCCACCTCCGGATCCAAACAATCGGTACAAGTCAATCCAGCTGTTGGTGACCAAATGATAGAATCAATCAGGTCATTGGGAATATTGGTAATTGTGGAAAGGCTGCCTAATTCACCCAACTGAATAATGACTTCTGGATCGAGTAAAACAAACTTTTCAGAAACCGTAGGAATCACAAAACTTTTTGAAAATTCACAGCCATTCACATCTTGTACAATCAACTCATAATTTCCAGAATACAGATTATCATAAGCGACTTCCGTACTAAAGCTTTGCCCCTCATCAAAGGAATATAAAAAAGGTTCCTCTCCTCCCATTACTTCGCGAACTTCAAAGGATCCAAAATCTCCAAAGCAAAGGGGTGCTTGGGTAGAAATCATTAAATCATTTGGACGATTCGTATTTTCAAAAACAAAGATCACATCAGATGCAGTACATCCATTCTCCTTATTCGTTACCAAAAGATCATAGGTTCCTTGGGTATTGACCAAGCTTAGTAAAGTACTAGAATCGCCCAATAAATTTCCATCAAGAGTCGTCCATAAATATTGATAAAGGCCACCTTGTGAAGAAGCGCTTCCATCCAACATAACTTCAGGACTGTCACAATCAATATCTTCGGTAGCACCTGCTTCCGCTATAGGGAGTACCTTATCTTCTTTCACCTCTACACTGGCAAAACTTTGACAACCATTAATGGAATTAGAAACTTCCAAATGATACCAACCCGGTGCATCTACCAATAATTCTAAATCCGTCATTCCACTCAACATATTTCCATCGCTAGTAGACCAACGATATGAAAACATAGCACCGCTAGAAGAACCTCTCGCATCTATTAGAAGCGTGGAATCTCGGCAAGTCAACAACTCTGGAATGGCAATCTTACTTTGGGGCAAAGTCGTATCTGCTTCAATCACAATTTCTTCAAATGCTGTACAGCCATTGAGGCTATTCGTTACCAATAATTGATAGGTCCCTGCATTTTCCAAAGCGACTTGCATGGCTGTATTTTGCCCCACGGGCACTAGCCCATCCACGCTAGACCATAGCAAGGAAATGTTTCCTTGCGGTTGAGAAGAATTTCCGTCCAATAGGGTCAGGTCATTCATACAAGAAAGCGTCGTAGGACCCAACGGAACAATTACCGGAATCGGAGCAATGGTATCTATTCCTACCACTACCTCATCGCTTATTTTACACCCCGTTTCATTATTACTGACTTCCAATTGATAGGTTCCAGCTTTATTCACTAAGGGCATTAGGGAACTTCCCCCGGACAGGATATTACCGTCCGGGGTCGTCCACAAATAGGAATACGGTCCACCAACCGACCCATCTGCTATTAAAAAGATCTCAGTTTTGGAACAAGATAGCGGTGTACTATTTCCTGCCTGCGCAAAAGGGATACTGGTAGAAAGACCTATTTGATATTGTTGCGTGAATGTGCATCCGCCGGCTTCGGTAATGGTTAGATCATATTGCCCAGGGGACAAACCGGATAGACTTGGTGTATCATCTGAAGTATGTCCCCACTCATAAGAATAAGGAGCAAGTCCTCCATTGACCTGAACTACAATACTTCCATCATCGGCACCCGGACAGCTTACACTATCAATCCTATTTTGAGTACCAAAATCCAGAGGATCTACTTTGGCCAAACCACTAGTAATTCCGATACAAGAACTATTTTCTACCGCAATCAATTCATATTCTCCGGGGATACTCGTCGCTAGTATAAAAGGATTATCAGTAATATTATTAATTGGAGGCTGAGGTAAACCGTTAATGCTGTAGTTAACTGTATACGTTCCTGTTTGAGAAAAAAGAATTTCTAAAAAAGCAGGATCTCCTTGCGGGCAAATTTCAAAATCACCACTGATCGTGGCTTCTGGAATTCCGGTGATATGAACAGCAACAGAATCACTAATTTGGGCACCACAAAAATCCGTCACCGTCACATAATAACGGGTATCCCCTTGTGGGAATACGGACAATACCGATGTGGTATCGCCGGTATTCCAAGTAAAAGAATAATTGGCTAATCCGCCGATTGGCAATGCTTCTACCTCCAACAAAGAAGGCTCACATATTTCCTGATCCGTTAGGTTCAGTTCCAATGCTACAGCATCCGCAATATTCATTTCTACAAAAGGAGTCGAACAAGAACAGGGTGCCTCTAATTCAAGAATAAGGGTTTCTGTACCTTCCACGATAGCATCGGTATAAACTTCTACCGGTAGGTAAAAGAAATTTTCTCCAGCTGGAATAATAATGGAATCCGGCAACGGAGCATAATCGATACCGGCCAAAGCAGTACTCGTAGAAGACACGGTATAATGAACGGTCAAGGGTTCTGTAATTTCGGAGTCCTGCCTTTCGAAAACAAAGTTTCCGCCGATGCAGCCTTCGAGGGCAAAGCCTCCAAAAGCATCGGGCAATTCGGTATCAGCAAGTGCAGAACCTCCAGAAGAAAAACTATTGGCTTTTAAAAAGACCGCAGAGTCATAGCGTCGATCAGAAACATCTGCTATCGCCAATTTAATGTGATAAGTTTCACAAGGAATGACCGTAGCCTTGGCTGTCAATACGGTGGTAAAGCCATCGAATTCTATTTCGCTATTAGCGGGATTATTCGTTTGTGGATAGCCACTGCAAGTATTAGCCACTAAGGGAAATATATTAAAATGATCGGCCGGGATATTATTGACATAATAGGGCTCATTGGAATTGTGGTTGACCGAATTGATGGTGATGTAATCGGTACTTCCAGGAATTTGAGCAATGTTTTCAGCACCATTAGAAAATGGACCATTGATACCCGGACCACTGATAAAGAAACCAAAGACATCATTATACTCAGAGTCTACATACTCGCAATATTCTTCAGAAGCAAAGACATAATCAAAACTAACTTCGGGAGAAGTTGGTATAAAATCAAATTCCAAAATAGCGACATCATAAACACCAGAAGAATAGTTGATCAATTCTTCTAAATCAGGTTCAATATCTGCGAAGAAACTCGACTGCAATTCCGAGGTTCTATTATTGAAGGAATTGCTTCCTTCCGCATTGGTAGCTGCGCCAGTAGAAAGCATCAAACCTTCCTCAATGTTGACCGAAGAAATTCCTGATTGGAAATAAGCCAAAGGAGAAAAACCATTGCCATCATAACGAATGCTATTGGAAGCAACAGAAAAACAGTTGCCACTAATAAAGACATCTTCAATGAGTTCTTGTGCCGTAAAATTAGGATTGACAAGAATTCCTGCTGCACTAGCCGTTTGGCTAACTTGTTTTTTACAAGACAAACAACCTAGGGAGAATGTGGAAGCTACGCGATCATCCAAGGCGCTAGACAATTGGATATTGGCGCAGTCTTCCTGAGCAATAAACTCCCTGATTTCATCGGTTTTTGGGCGTGTTTCCACGCCAGGAGTTGACCACTCTACTCTTCCCCGAGCCTCTGGGACTAGGGCGTGCAATACCAGAGAATATTTTTCTCCAGCTTGCAGACCACAAATAGATACGGCACTGTGATCGGGGTGCACGTCAAAGGTCAAGCGCGATTGGGAGGCACTCCACCATAGGGTATCAGATACGTTCAGTTCGGGATTACAATTTGTATTGGAGGCAGCGACTGATACGATTCCCAATAAAAAACAAAAGGGAAAAAGTATCCACCTAACACAATTAGTAACCATAGGTTAAAGGGATGTTTTGATGGGAGTCTGGACTCCGATCTTCGTTAGTTATTCAAATTGATGGCAGGTGTTTGTGTATTCGTTTTGTTCCAGTTTAAAATATCGCCATCAACAATTCCAAGTCTAAAAACCTCTGCTTACGTTTAAGCAAAAGGATACCTGTAAGTCTACTCATGGGAAGTAGCTTAGTCAGAAAAGTATATGTTTATAGTGGAACCCAAGCTAAGTGAAGCAGGTATCCCAACAATCAATCGGTACAATAACAGTTGTGCATTTGGTAAAACCAATTGCTTTTTTTACACGGGAAAAATTAGATGGGTGTCTTAAAAGAATTAGCGTTTGCTAATGTTTTCTTTAAGAGCATGTTTGTGTTCTAGCACGGGAAAGCGTCCTTGGAGCATAAACATAACAGTCCCCTGTAAGGTGGAATGTTTGTCATAAATCCAAGATTGAAAAACGACATTCTTTTGCGGGTAAGTTCTTTTAGCGGAATGTCTTAGTGTGGTTGTTCGTTTGCGTAAAAGTATACATAATTTTATTATTGCCAAAAGAAAA
>CAYQRA010000553.1:0-4991 GCA_964419315.1 uncultured Saprospiraceae bacterium
CCTGACAGGTCACGCGCTTCTACCGGTTAATTATTGAGATGACCTCAGTCGCTGTTTGCAATGTATGACGGGGAATGGGGAAAACGATGTAAGAAATGAGGGAAAATGTGACACGTTTAAAACTAAACTGTCGGAGGGAATTAAACACTTACAATCTATATGTTCAAATACTGTACCCTTTTTGGGGTATTCCTGTAATAAATTTAAGGTTTTGAAAAAAAAAGTATGTTAAATAAGGCTTTTCAAAGATAAATAAGTTTTTTAATCATTTGTTTAACTTATTGAAAACGGCCTATATTTTTAATAATCACCTTTATTTATACCTTATTAGTAGTTTTTTGCTTTTAAATATCGAATTAACTTCCTTTGTTTTCTGTGACACAAAGCTGGAAATCAGAAAAATCCTTGTAAAAACCATAGAAATTGGCCATCCCTCGAAAGCTGTACCTCCATAAACAACTGACTATCAATCTCTTAAATCTAAGTCAAGTACTCATTTCTATAAAACCATTGCCAAAAAAGGAGATGAATAAAAAAGAAAATTAATTTAAAAAAAACGCATCATTAATTAATGTAATGCGTTTACGTAGCCACATTTTCACTCAAATCCGTTGGCAACTCCTTAAATTTTTAAAATAAAAACGACTTCATTTCAAAATTTTCAATATTTAATAAAACATATAGAGGTTTAGGTGTTTCCCTACTTAGAAAGTTGTAACTAATAAATAGAGGTATAGAATCGAAGCAAATAGACCGCTTAAATACTCTTCAAAGGTTTTAGTATTCTTTTTATGACAACTTCCATTTTCCCTACTATCTTTGTACCGTAAAAAATAAAATAATGTCAGAAGTAACAAAAGTTGTAAAACCGTATAGCAAGGAAGGCGATAAAAAAGGACAGATTTCTAAGATGTTCAATAGTATCGCTCCTTATTATGATTTTCTAAATCGGCTATTATCCTTAGGGATAGATCGAAGTTGGCGACGGAAAGCGATCCAAGAGTTAAAATCGGTCAATCCGAAGGTAGTTTTGGATGTCGCAACCGGTACTGCTGACTTAGCAATTGAGGTTTCTAAACAAGTAGAGGCAGACAAGATTGTTGGAATTGATATTTCTGTTGAAATGTTGGAATTTGGAAAAAAGAAATTGGATAAATTAGCGCTTTCTCAATTGATCGAGTTGATGGAAGGAGATTCCGAAAACCTACCCTTTGAAGACAATACTTTTGATGCCGTTACCGTTGCATTTGGGGTTAGGAATTTTGAGAACCTCGACAAAGGATTGAACGAAATTAGAAGGGTATTAAAAAAGGATGGAAAATTAGTAGTCCTCGAGTTTTCAAGACCGACCTTCTTTCCCTTCAAACAACTTTTCAACTTTTATTTCAAGTACATTTTACCATTTATTGGAAAAATGACCTCAAAAGACCCAAAAGCATACAAATATCTGTATGAATCTGTCCAAGCCTTCCCGGATGGCACAGATTTTATAGAGGTATTAAGTAAAAACAACTATAATTCTAACACATGGACACCACTTACCTTAGGAATATGCAGCATTTATACTGCACAAAAATAGTAATCTTCTTTTTTTGTTGCTTTGGACTCTCTAATAGTGTACAAGCTCAAAAGGGGAATTACAACTTTTTGGCCTTCGAGCAAAAGCCGTATTACTTTGGAATCACCTTGGCTTATAACTCCTCTAATTTTAAAATTAGACATTCCCAAAAGTTCATCCTCAACGATAGTATCAATACCGCAGAGTCGATCACTGGTCCGGGGTTTAATTTAGGTATTGTGAGTAATCTAAAAGTAGGACAGTATTTCGATTTTCGATTCCTCCCTACCCTTTCCTTTGCGGAGAAAAATATTGAATATCGATCTACCGATATAAGTGTCAATCAGTATACTCGTAAAATTGAATCGGTTTTAGTAGAGCTGCCTTTTCACCTGCGTTATAAATCCGCACCGTATAATGACAAACGGATGTTTGTCATCGCCGGTATCAAATACGCCTTTGATGTAGCTAGTGATTCAAGAGCTAGGCAAAGAGATGAACTGGTAAAAATTTCGCCAACAGATTTTTCATTTGAAGTGGGGGCAGGTTTACAGATGTTCTTTCCTTATTTCATCTTTTCTCCGGAGATCAAATTATCTCACGGGATTGGCAATGTTTTGATCTTTGATAATGATTTGAATCAATCTAATATCATCGAAAAAGTAATCTCTAGAGCCCTTACGATTTCCTTGCATTTTGAAGGATAAGGTATAAAATTCTTTAGTCGCCCATCGACTTGCTAAATAGCGTGTATTCTGAATAGGATACACGCTATTTTTTGTCTCTGTACTACCAGCTATAATTACCGCCAATCGGACAGTTCTCCCATTTGATTAAAACAATACTTGCCGCTCTCTTAGCGTTTTAAAAGCTCATAATAACCATAGAACTATGTATCCAAAGAATCCCCAATTCTTCAAAACCTGTTTATTACTTTGTCTTTTCTGTTGTATAGGGGCTTTTTCATTAGAGGCACAAAGAGGTAATTATAATTTCAATAATTTTGAGATGAAGCGTTATTATTTTGGGATAGCGTTGGGTACGCACCAAGCGGATTTCCAAATTCATAAGTCTGCTTATTTTGCCAATAATAAAGAAATCAATACCGTTGAATCCGTTCGAACACCGGGGCTTAATCTAGGGATTATTGCCAATTTAAAGGTCAAAAAATATTTCGATTTTCGCTTTACTCCATCTCTCGTTTTAGGAGGTCAGTTTTTATCTTATGGTTCTTTCAATCCCAAACAAAGCAATTCAAATCACCCTTTTGAAATGACTTCGGTAGCACTTCCCTTCCATTTACGATATAAATCTGCTCCCTATAAAGACAAGCGACTTTTTGTGATCGCAGGAATGAAATACTCCTTTGATCTTTCCAACAATAATAATACCCGTCAAGCGGAAGATTTGGTGAAAATTGCCCCAACGGATTTTGCTTTTGAGATTGGTGCGGGGATTCAGTTTTTTCTCCCCTTCTTTATCTTCTCTCCTGAGATAAAATATTCACATGGCTTGGGAAATATTCATATTTATGATCCAAACAAAGGCGAGTCTAGGGTTTTAGAAAAAGTCCTTTCCCGAGCCTTGACGATTTCTCTAAATTTTGAAGGTTAAGGAGAACAGAGGGTCAACAAGCGCAATGGTCTTCTACAAAGGCAATCACCTCCGGAAAAAAAGTATTAAACTCATTATTGAAAGCTTCGTAATCTGCTTTTAGATGCTCCACAGCATTGACAAAATTTGAGGGGAAGCGAGTCCGCTCATCCATCTTCTCTAAAGTAAATTGTAATCCCTCAAGACTTTGATAACTCATCAACCAATCATGCGCAATCATCTTGGGCAAACGCTTCTTCATCTTAGCCGGCATCTCCTCCATCCTCTTATTGAAAATCCGATAGGTATCCTGTGCAAAATCCGCCAAGCTAGTCCCAGAGTAACGCTTCCAATTATTCGCCAAAAGGTGATCGTAAAGTACATCAATCACTACCGGAGAATATTTGCGATGATGGGGCTGTAGCCGATGGGTTCCTTGTCGAACTATTGGATGCTGATCTGTGTAAGAGTCGATTTGTCGATGGAGCTTAATGCCAGCTTGAATTTCGGGAGAATAGTCGTTTACCTGCTTGTTGGAAATAGAATCCGCAATAAAATTCCCGATCAAAAGATCTTCGTTATCACAAGAAAGATAAAGGTGGGCTAGGTAATTCATATTTCCTACTGGAATTTAGCGCGGATTTTAAATGCAAAATTATTTACTACTACCATGTATTTAAATAGCTCCTCAAAGCGTTTGGATTCCCAAAATAGGAAACATTTCTTATTCCAATCGTTTAAAAATTGAACAGATGACTTTTTGCAAGTCTTCCTAGTCAAATACTTCCTCGGAAAATTCTATATTTGCAGCCTAATTAACAAAAAGGTGAGCATCACCTTATTTCTTTTCAAATAAATATTCAAAATGGCCTTAAAGTGCGGTATCGTAGGACTCCCTAATGTTGGAAAATCTACTCTGTTTAATGCGCTGACTTCAGCCAAAGCGCTCGCAGCAAATTATCCTTTTGCTACCAAAGATCCTAATGTCGGGATCATAACTGTCCCTGATCCTCGTCTGGATAAACTAGAAGAATTGGTCAATCCTCAAAAAGTATTGCCTACTACGATTGAAATCGTCGACATTGCCGGATTGATTAAAGGGGCTAGCCAAGGGGAAGGTCTGGGAAATCAATTCTTAGCAAATATACGAGAAGTAGATGCGATCGTACATGTCGTCCGCTGTTTTGAAGATGATAATGTAGTGCATGTCGATGGATCGGTAGATCCAGTGAGAGATAAAGAGATCATTGATACGGAGCTTTTGCTGAAAGACTTAGAAACGGTAGAAAAAAGATCAGAACGACTTCGGAAGATGGCCAAGACCAATGATAAAGAAGTCGTCAAAAATCTGGCTACGGTGGAAATGGTCATTAAGCAAATGGAAAATGGAGTCCCCGTACGAGATATTGAAATCGAAGAAGATCAACAAGCGCTTATCGACGAAATGTATTTGTTGACTTCTAAGCCCGTTTTATATGTTTGTAATGTAGATGAAGATTCGGTGAAAGAGGGGAATGAACATACCAAACGTTTTAAAGAATTGGTGGCGAGTGAAGATTCTGAAGTGATTTATATTTGTGCTGGAATTGAGGCAGACATTGCAGAATTGGATACGAAAGAAGAGCGTATGGAATTCTTGGAAGAAATGGGGCTATCTGAGCCGGGGGTTAATGTAGTGATTCGCGCTTGTTATCAATTGCTCAATTTGATCACCTATTTTACTGCTGGAGAAAAAGAAGTTCGGGCTTGGACCATCGTAGAAGGCACCAAAGCTCCTGGTGCAGCCGGAGTAATTCATACCGATTTTGAAAAAGGATTTATCCGAGCAGAAGTTATTGGC
>CAYQRA010000554.1:0-4982 GCA_964419315.1 uncultured Saprospiraceae bacterium
AAAGGGGTTTTCTGCCACAAAAAAATTACCTTCATTGCAAAGAAAGACCAATGAACCTCACTAAAGACCAACAATATTTACAAGGATTAAAAAAAGGTGATCGACAAACCATCGAAGGCATTTATTCCCAATATTCCAAGCAGATTCAATTGCTAATCGAGAAAAATAGTGGAGATGCCGAAGATGCCAAAGATATTTTCCAAGAAGGCCTAATGGCTATTTATGACCTTGCTCATAAAAAGGACTTTCAGTTGACTTGCCCCTTTGGCGCTCTACTCTATCGAATCTGTCGCAATAAGTGGATTGATAAAATTCGAGCAAAAAATAAGCGTCAGGAGGTAAGATTATCTGAAGATTTGCGATCTATGGGAGAAGAGACAAAAGATGTATTGACTTTGGCCGAAGAAGCGCAAGAACAAAGCAGTATTCAGACGCAACGTCAAAATGCGTTCTTACAACTGAGTGACCTCTGTCAACAGCTACTCAACTTTGTCAAAAAAGGAGTTGCCGCTAAAGACATTGTCGAGCAATTGGAGTTGAATAATGTCAATACTTATTATCGACGCAAAAATGCTTGTATGGGGCGTTGGAAATCTTTGGTCGTCGCATAGTCTTGTGTTTTTTGACAAAGCGACCTAGGAAGCTCCTGAACAAAGTGAACTAAATCCTGCATCTCACGATGTCTCTTATTTTTACTGACCGAAAAATCTAAAAAAATGATTAGTGATAACGATGGCCTATTACTGGAAATGTATCTCGATGGCGCATTAGCAGGAGAAGAATTGCAGCGTTTTGAAAAAAGGCTTAAGGAAGAAAAGACTTTAGCGCAAGCGTATGAAGAACGAAGTGCTTTACATCAGTTTTTAAAAAATCAACCGCAGCGAGAAAAGGTGGAGCATATTTTACCGGAAGTGGCCAAAGGGCATTTTAAACCGAGTGCTAAGATTCGGCCGCTTTGGCAAAGGACCTCTTTTAGAATCGCGAGTATGGCGGCGGCAATTGCCCTCATCGTTATGGTCTGGCAACCTTGGAAACCAAGTTCTTTGTACGATCAATTTGCCCAACACAAGACCTTGGCACTCGCCGAACGCGGCAACCCCGACCTCGATCCAAGTAATATTGAAAAAGCTTTTGCTGCCCAAGCCTATAAAAAATCCATTCCTTTATTAGAAGACTATCTACAAACTTATCCCAATTCTACCGAAGCTTCGCTATACCTCGGCATCTGTCATTTAGAAGCCAATCATTTTCAAAGAGCCACCGCTCTTTTCAAAACGATTGCGGAGGGAGAAAGTAGTTTTAAATATGCGGGACTCTGGTACCTTGGTTTGTCTGCGGTCAAGCAGAAACAAACGAAAGAAGCGCGAGCTTATTTGGAGTTAATACCTGCAGATAGTGACTATTTTGGGCAAGCTGCCGCTTTGCTAAAAGAACTAAAGTAGTTTTTGGTTTTCTATACGGCTTATCCATTCCATCCCAAAACTTCCATCATTCCTTTTGCTTTGAGCAAGCATTCTTCATATTCTTTTTCGGGTTCAGAATCATAAACGATTGCACCGCCAACTTGAAAGGACAAATATTTTTTCGCTTCATTATACAACAGACTCCGGATCACCACATTAAAATCAAAATCTCCTGCTGGGCTAAAATAGCCAATCGCACCAGCATATACTCCTCGGCGACTTTCTTCATAGGCTTCGATCAATTGCATACTCATCACCTTAGGAGCCCCCGTCATCGACCCCATAGGAAAAGCTTTGGAGATGACTTCGATAGGATGGATCTCAGGTCGCTTTTCTCCGACCACTGTAGAAATCATTTGGTAGACTTGAGCAAAAGGATAAATGCCAAAAAGCTCTTCCACTTTCACCGAACCTGGCTGGCAAGTACGCGCCAAATCATTGCGCACCAAATCTACAATCATCACATTTTCTGCTCGGTCTTTCGTACTATGGTATAAAGTATTTTGGAGTGCTTGATCCTCTTGGGTATCCGCACTTCTCCCAATCGTACCTTTGATGGGCTGAGAAATTATTTTGTTTCCTTCTTTTTTGATAAAACGTTCTGGACTTGCGCAAAGCACATACTGATCTTCGCAACGATAGAATCCAGAAAAGGGCGCTTTGGAAATTTCATTGAGTCGTACAAAAGCTTCCCAAGGATCAAAAGTTGCTGCTTCTGCAAAAAATTCCTGACAAAAATTCAATTCATATACATCTCCTTCGATAATGTGTTGTCGAATTTTTTCTACTCGTTCCAGATAATCCGCCTTGGCAATTTTCGCCTTGACCTTGATTGATTGTTGTTGCGCAGCATTCGCTCGCAAGGGCTCCGTCTTTTCTATTTCTTTAAAAACAATTTCGGGATCTTTCCCCCAACTTTCAATACTCACTTCCCCTTCTCCAATTTGCAACAAATAGGTAGCTTGAAAAAAATGGAGCAATGGAAAACCCAAACCATCCTGATGAACAGAAGACAAATCTTCCAATTCATTTTTTAAATCATAAGTCAAAAACCCAAACAACCAATCGGGCGTTTGATCATAAAAATGACGGAGTTGTAAAAAGGAATCACCAGAAGAGGAAGTAATTTTTATTTCTGATTGAGCACCGGCGGCCAACAAACATTCATGGCTTTGGTAAGCATTGGTTTGGTGTTTATTATTGTCAAAAAAAGCAATTTTTTCAAACTGTTTGGCCCATTGGAGTGCCCGTCCCTTAAAATCCTTAAGGTGGCGGATGGCGTAAGTGGCCTTTTGTTTGGACAGTATGCTTGGCTTCATGCTCAGATAAGTACTTATTGCGGTAGCAAAGTTAAGTAAAGTTCTCTAGGTTTTGTTTAGACGTAAAAAGAAAGCTGTAGACACTTTGTCCACAGCTTTCTTTTATTCCGATTAAAAAAATCTTGGCTTATAATATTTTAATTTCAACCCTCTGGTTTCTTTCTCTGCCGATAGAATTGGTATTATTAGAAACCGGCTGAGTTTTCCCATAGCCCTTAAAGATGATTCTACTACTGGAGATTCCTTTATTTTTCAAATAATCAGCGACCGCCTTTGCTCGATTTTCAGAAAGCTGGTTACAAACCTTTTCATGGCATCGATCATTGGTATGCCCTCCTACTTCAATCCTCACCTGTGGATTGAGTAATAAATAGCTGGCAAATTCATTCAAAGCAGAATAAGCTTCCGTTTTGATCACATAAGAATCTATGGCAAAACGCAGATTATTAATGCGTATTTTCTGACCTGCTTTAACCCCATTCCTTAACTCTGGATTTTCATCGTAGCTTGGCTTTGGTAGAGGATTGCTATTAGACGGATTAGTATTGGCTACTGGCGGAGGATCTGGTGTAGTTGTAACTTTAGGAGTATAAACCACTACCGCTTCATCCTGATGTGTACCATTGGCGTTCGAAGCTTTTATTCTAAAATTATTATTCCCTTTTTTTAAGCTAATATTGGATTTAAAGCTGCCCTTCTTAGGGTCATAAGAAAACTTATGTCCGTTGCCGTTTACAGAAAAAGTCAATCCGCTTCTATTAAATACATTTTCGATGGTAGCTTCCACCAAAAAAGTATTGTCTTGAGATTTTCGCCCACTACGTTGTGGATTTAGAATTTTGACAAGTGGAGCTTCGGAGCCGGGGAGTGGTTCAGAAGGTTTATCAATTGCTACTTCAAAAATAGAAGTCGCATTATCCACTAATACATTTCCACGATAGGGAATCGGAACTGGTGTTTTCCAATATACTTCAATACGAATAAAGCTATGATTCTTTTGGGGTTCAAATCGGAATTGATATTGTCTCCAATCACTATGCGCAATCGGATCAGATTCATCCAATAATTCTCCTTGATTGCAATAGCCATTTCCTCCCCATATTCTGACTTTTGCGGGGGTGTTATAATTAGATAATTCCTCTGAGCCTTTTTTTACTGGACTCATATAAGTAGAAGATTTCGCCAAATGCAAACCAAAGCTGTAGGCTTTTCCTCGCTCCAGTGGTTTGGAAAGTCGTTGCCCGATCGCCTCATAAGTTTCATTAGAACGCACCACCAATCCCAAGTAGGTATTTCCATCATGAGCAGGTGTAGAAACGTCAAAAAAATAAGGGCCAGGAGGAGTGGCAGGATGAATATCAGGAGCCGTTTCGCCGGCAGTCCCACAGTCATACCATCGAGAAGGGCCTCTCCCGTCGTTTGTACCTGCTCGTGGATAATCTTCAAAAGAGGGATTCTGTAGTTGAATCACAATCATCTCTTGACAGACTCCTTCTGTAGAGAACAAGAGCATGGTGAATAAAAAAATGATATTCAATTGGTACTTATACATAATTCAATTCAGATTTGTAAGAGGCATCTAAGTAACGTTGAAGCAACCTATCTGCCAACAAAGGTAAGCTGAGCAAAGGACTTTGGCTTTTTAAACAGCACTAATAAAGCGAATGTTAGCAAATTATATCCTTTTTTCGGTCTTTTTTTAGATAAACGCTTCTTTTGAGCTTTCAGCTAACCTTTATCCTTAAACGTTTGGTCATCCAGTTTTTGTTATAGGCGGGACAAGAAAATTAATACATAAATATAAAAAACCAAAGGTTTAAGATTTCATTAACGAATCCTTAAACCTTTGCTTGGAGATAATTAGCGGCAACGCACTAGCCAAATGCATTCAATCCAGTAACATCCATTCCAGTGATTAAGAGGTGGATATCATGGGTTCCTTCATAAGTCAATACCGTTTCTAAGTTCATCATATGTCTCATGATCGGATATTCATTCGTAATCCCCATTCCACCATGAATCTGTCGAGCTTCGCGAGCGATCTCCAAGGCCATGTGTACATTATTTCTTTTGGCCATAGAAATCTGTGCCGGCGTTGCTTTTCCTTCATTGGCTAAAGTTCCTAATCGCCAAGCCAATAATTGAGCTTTGGTCAACTCGGTAACCATCTCCGCCAATTTCTTTTGCGTCAGTTGAAATT
>CAYQRA010000555.1:0-547 GCA_964419315.1 uncultured Saprospiraceae bacterium
TTACTCACAATTAAATTTTGAATATGCGTAAGAAGAATTTCAAAATGGGAGAAGGAAAGTATTACTTCAATGTCCGTAATGGTCAGCAAAGTATTACGATTATGAGAGAAGTAAAAAAACAAGCAGAAGATGCTTATTTGAATTATAAACAGACCGGAAAAGATTGCGAATGGTTGGGATGTTGGAATGGTAAATCTTTTGATGAAACTTCTGCTCCTGTTTCCAGTGCAGCATAATATTAACTTTATAAATTTTTTTTAATGATTATTATTGATGTAAAAGACGGAGAATCTATTGACCGTGCCCTCAAACGCTACAAGCGTCAACACCAGAAAATTGGTTTACACAAAGAATTGAGAAGAAGAAAACAATTTTCTAAACCTTCTGTCTTACGCCGAGGCGAATTGCTTAAGGCGGCTTATAAGTTGAAGAAATACGGTTCTGCTTAAAATCTTTTTTAAGCCAACTTATTTTCAATAGTAAGTGTCGTATCCATTTTTAGGCTACTGCACAACAACCTAGCTAATCCCAATCAATCCTTGCATTG
>CAYQRA010000555.1:557-4976 GCA_964419315.1 uncultured Saprospiraceae bacterium
CCTCCGAATGCGATTGCTTTTGGTTCCGGTTTGTTGAAATCCAGGGAAATGCAGTCGTCAGGACTTTTGGTTACGATCCTTGCATTGATTGGGATTAGCTGTTTTTACTTTATCCAACTTTCTCTTTCCTTGCTCTTTATTTGACATTTTCGTGATGAATTGCTTTCACAATTGTACAAAGCCACTAGTGAAATAAATTATCTTTGTCTAAAATCAAATACCTTGAGTACAGACCAAGCACACATCCGTATCGGAACCCGAGGAAGCAAATTGGCTCTCTGGCAAGCTCACTTCGTACAGCGAGAACTCGAAAAAATCGGCTGTTCTTCCGAACTCAATATCATTAAAACACAAGGAGATCGAATCCAACACCTAGGTTTCGACAAACTGGAAGGCAAAGGTTTTTTTACCAAAGAAATCGAAGATGCTCTTTTACGCGGAGATATTGATCTAGCGATTCATTCGATGAAAGATTTGCCAACCACTGCTCCCGATGGTTTGAGTGTTACTGCCGTTTCTTATCGCGAAGATCCAGCCGACTGGCTACTCTTAAATCCCAAAAAGGCAGCACAGGGAAAAGTCCTACAGCTTGCTGATGGCGCCATCGTCGGTACTTCTTCTGCTAGAAGAAAAGCACAAATGCTGGATTTTTGTCCGACGATCCAACTTAAAGATATCCGTGGAAATGTTCCCACCCGAATAGACAAACTTCGCAATGGAGATTTTGATGCTATACTCTTAGCTGCTGCTGGAATAAAACGATTAGAATTGGATCTTTCTGATCTCCTAGTCATTCCATTGCATGTCAAAGAATTTGTTCCCGCACCCGCACAAGGGGTCTTGGCTTTTCAAGTCAATACGAGTGATAGAGCCACACGTAAAATTTTGCAAAAGCTGCACCATACAGAAGTTTCGCGTGCGACGAATATCGAAAGAAAAGTTCTTCAGCTCATGGAAGGAGGATGTCATATGCCCTTAGGCGTTTATTGTGAACAAGATGCGGCTCAAAATTTTCATGTGTGGGTAGCAATGGCCCAAGAATGGAATAGTCCGGTCGTTCGCATGCGAGAATCTTCGAGCACTAGCCATCAATTGGCAGAACAAATTGTCGAAAAGTTGCGGAAAAATTTAGCAGAGCTTATTTGATTTTTTTATATTTAGATGTTGAAGTGCTTTAAAACGACTTCTTAACCTGAGTACCTTGTAAAGTAGCTATCTTAATATCTGAAATGTGCCTTTTACTCCAACTCATCGTCCTGTCCTCGCCTTGATAGCTGAGGCCATCAGGCTGTGGGAATCCTCGATTTGAAGTAAAATTCATTCTTTCATTTTATCAATTTCTTACTTTACAGTGTACGGAGTTCGGATTTTTCTAAAAAAAATAAATCATGTTCCTTTTCTTTGATGTTGAATCCAATGGGAAACCACGTAAGTGGAGTGCTCCCGCTACTGATACTTTCAACTGGCCTCGCATGGTACAAATTGCTTGGCAGTTTTATGACAACAAAGGCATTTTGCAAGAAGCGGAGGATTATATTATAAAACCAGAAGGTTTTGAAATCACTGGAGAGTCAGAGCATTTTCATAAAATAAGTACGGAAAGAGCAAGAGCGGAAGGTGCCGAATTGGAAATGGTGCTCAAGCGTTTTTCTGAAGTTATTCGCAAAGCCAAATATGTAGTGGCTCACAACATGAAATTCGATGGCAATGTAGTCGGTGCCGAAATGGCCCGCAAAGAAATCAATCACACTTTATTCTATTCAGAGCGTTTTTCCTTGATGGAAGAAGCAACTTATTTTTGTAAAATCCCCGGCCCTGGCGGACGCTTCAAATGGCCTACGCTCATGGAAGTTTATATCAAGCTCAATAAAGCGCGCTACGCTGATGCCAATAATGCCAAAATAGATGTACAAGCTTGTGCCAATTGTTTTTTTAAATTGGTGGAAATGGAGGAGATTGATTTATTTTAGAAAGCCATTGTTTTAGACGAAATCATGGATGTAAATACTGCAAATTGAGGACCTAGTTCCAACTCCGGTTTAGTGCATTAAATTATTGTTTTCCATTGTCTACACGAAACGATTTAATTCAAACATTGCCTCACGCTGTTTAGTACTCGCCGAAGTAGGTGTCTTTTTCAATATGGCATTTCTCAAACCTACCGCCATGCTTGAAAAGTTTGTATCAGAATTTCTGCCAAGGCTTTGCCCGTCTTTATACCTATTCTTTAGGTCTCACCGCAAAAGGAAAAAGAGCCTTAAAAAGAATTGTTGACCTAAATTTGTAATACCACCATGTCCAAAATATTTATCTCCAGAGCGCTTAGTCCTGAAAGCCTTTTCAAATCAAAATTGGAAGCAGCTGATTTGGAAGTTCATGGAGAGAGTTTGATTCAATTTGATCCGGTCCCTTTCCAAGAAGTTCCTCCTTGCGATTGGGTGTTTTTCTATAGTCGGAATGCGGTTCGTTTTTATTTTGCAGGATTGCAAAATCCTGATTTTTGGAAAGGTAAGAAATTGCGGCAAGGGCCAGCTCGAAGAGAAAAGCCGGTCAAGTACGCCGCTTATGGTTCGGCCACAGCGGCCTATTTGACCAAACACCATCAAGTCAAAGTGCAGTTTATCGGCTCCGCCAAACCCAGCGCTACCGCTCAATCTCTGATGACCATGGCGGCGGGGGAACGCATCTTATTTCCCTGTGCGAAACACTCCTTGCATTCGCTCTACAAATACATCCGCTATAAAACGGATGCGACCAAATTGGTCGTCTATGACAATCGCATTCGCGATGAATTTGATCTACCCACCTGTGATATTTTGGTTTTTACAAGCCCGCTTAATGCGCAAGCTTATTTTGGGAAATACCAGTGGAAGAAAAAGCAAAAGGTACTGGCTATTGGTCGAACAACTGCCGGAGCTTTAAAGAAATTAGGGATTACCAAAGTAGCGGTAGCCAAAAAAGCAAAAGAGGAAGCATTGGCGGAATTAGTGCTGGAGCAATTGGATTAATACTGCTTTAGGACTTTAAAAATATTTTTGCTTTTTTGCTAAAAATTAGACCTGTAATCCCTCGCACCACATCAAAGCTGCCCGACAGATAGTTCCTACTTTGAATAAAAAAAACCTTTTATCTTTCCACCCATTTCTATAGATGAGGTTTTTTTTTAATATTTACGAGAGAATTGAAAATTCTATGTGATAATCCAATACCACCATGGCTGGCAAAAAGAACAAATCCAATGCTAAGAAAACCAAGCAGGCGAAAAAAAAGCCTAAAGCTCCAGTAAGGCAATCCAATCATTTCCTTTGGATTGCTGTGGCATTATTGATCACCGCTATTGCTTTCTTTCCATCCTTGGCCAATGATTTTGTAAACTGGGACGATGATGTCAATCTCCTAGATAATCCAAATCTAGAAGCTTTTGATTGGGAACACATCAAAGCTATTTTTTCGTCTACCGTTATGGGCGGATACAATCCATTGTCCATCTTTACCCTAGCCATCGAAAAAAACTTTTTTGGATTAAATCCCAAAGTTTTTCATACCACCAATCTATTACTCCATATCTGTTGTGTTTACTTGGTTTTCCAAATCCTATTGGCCATGAAGTTGAGCCCAATGGCTGCTTTTATCGGCGCCTTGCTTTTTGGTATTCATCCGATGCGGGTAGAGTCCGTCGCTTGGGTAACAGAACGGAAAGATGTACTCTTTGGCGTTTTTTACCTCGGTGCCATGTTCACTTATATTCAATCGCTTTTAAAACCCAAGCGGAAAAATTATTTTCTTTACTGGACGATTGGCCTTTTCGTATTCTCTCTTTTATCTAAAATTCAGGCAGTGGCTTTGCCACTTTCTCTTTTGGCATTGGATTATTATTTTAAAAGACCGATCTCTTGGAAATTGCTACTCGAAAAAATCCCTTATTTCGCCCTCTCCCTAGCGGTCGGATTGCTAGGAATCTATTTTCTGTCAGAAGCCAAAACACTGGACAGTACAACTACCTTTAACTTTTTCGAACGGCTTCTAATCGGCGCTTATTCCTTTTGTATTTATGGAATAAAATTAATTTTTCCTTACGAAATGTCTCCACTCTATCCCTATCCGGCCAAGATGCCTTGGCCCGTTTATTTGGCTCCTTTGGGTGTATTGGCAACTTTGTATTGGTTCTATGTGGCCTTTAAAAAAAACTGGCGGGCACAAGTGTTTGGCCTAGCCTTTTTTGCGTTTAATATTTTCTTTGTTTTGCAGATTTTGGGAGCGGGACAAGGTTATAAAGCCGATCGCTTTACCTATATCCCTTACTTTGGATTATTTTTTATGGCGGCTTATGCTTTTCAAGAATTGCTAAAAAGAAATCTCTTATAGAACAATATTTTACAAATAATAATTGTGAAATAATCAAAGATGACAGATTATTAG
>CAYQRA010000556.1:0-4954 GCA_964419315.1 uncultured Saprospiraceae bacterium
AAAGCAATCGATCTTCCAACCATTGCTTTAAATAATCCATTTCCTCTTGATGAGTATCCCCAACAAACCAATTTGGCCATACATAAGTCGACAATACTGGCCACCTCTGAAAATTTCGCTCTTGGGCTTCTTCCAATTGAGTATTCAGTGAATCAATGCAAGTCATCAGTGTTTCCTTCTTTAGTACCCCTCCCCTCAGCTCTTCCCATCGACTTTTAATCGCAATCCTGAAATTTTGATCTTTCCAAAATCGCTCCCACCAAAACGGAACCAACCATTTATTATCCGGACAAATTTCATTATAGCCTTTCACCCAGCCCTCTGGTTTGGCCCCTTCGCAAAACTCTACATTTCCCAAGGCAATATTAAAATCCCAGACAGGCCCCAACTTCAAACGGCCATCAATACTATTTCGATCTTTGTACATATAAGTACTCAATCGATAAGCATCTACATTCTTAAATAATTCATTGACGATAAAATAATCTACAAAACTGGTTCGATCAATGTATTGGCTATAGCCTTCCAAGGAATCGGCATAGCTATCTGAGACCATTAGATCTTCAAAATCTGCGATAAATTCTTGGATGTAAGCTTCCTGCTCCGGAATGATATCTCTGGGTTTTGGATAATGGTATTGAAAATAAGTTTGTTGAAAACTTCCGGGCAAGGGGTCGTAGGCGGATAAAAAACCATCTGCTTCGAAGCCTGTTTCCTTATCCAACTTGAGAATATAACCACCGCTGAGTGGATCTCCTGCTTTGTCGGATGCCTTTAGGGAACTGATCGCTACCCGGTTTTTATCTCTTTTGATTTTTTCCGTGAGTAAGTAGACTCCTTCATAGGATGCATCAATTAGTAGTTCGACAAAAACACTTCGCGGAGCATAATCCATTATTTGTCCAGCTACATTATACACCAAGGCATTTCTAATCAGGCTTTTATCTCCATAAGGACCATGCAAGACCCAATCGTTTTCCTTGGGCATATTCAAAAGACTTACATTTCGATTTTCTCCCAAATCGTCTTGCGTTTCCAATGCATAAGATTTTTTGTCGTATAAAGCTTGAGAAGTAGAACCTCTAATTTCGATGCCGATAAAACCATCGTATTCGTTGAAGGGTTCGCTGAGTAGATTTACTTGATCGGGGCCATTATAGATAATCCCCATGCTCGCTTTCACCTTGGGCTCATCAGGGATAGGTAAACCATTGGTAAAAACTTGGACAATCGGTAAGTTAGATTCGGTAAAATCTTGGGCATAGGAAGGAGAGGCCAACCATAGAACAAACAGGAAGAATAAATTTTTTTGCAACATCCGAATTGGGGATTCGTGAAACCAAAATTTAATCCGTATTGGAGAGGAAAGAAGATAGAGGTTTAATTCCAATTCAGTTCCTCTTGTAAAAAAAGCTCATTACCAAGACCTCGAATTTCTGTCAAAACCTTGGGGCCATTTTCTCCTTCCCAATTGATTCGTAAAAGACCAAAATTTCTTTTGATAATTAAGTCTCCCACGCGATAAGGGTTTTCCTCTTCCTTCTCTTTTGGCCAAGTATGAGTGATACCACTACTGGTAATTTCGTATAAGGGATAGTCCAAGCCTTCTAAGTCAAAACGGGAAACTTCCGCAATGTGTCGATCTCCACTCAAAACGATGAGCTTTGCAGGTTGGGTTTTTTTAATCAATTCAAAGAGGCGAACTCTTGCTTTCGGAAAATTGGCCCATTTTTCAAAGTTGTGCTTTTCTGGAATAAATTGAATGCTTGTACACAGAATGTTAATTACGGCATCGCTATTACTCAACTCTTCTTCCAACCACTTCCATTGTTCTTCTCCTAAGATATCTCCTTCCAAATTAGGTAAGCAATATTTATTCCGTGCTACTCCCCTCACCTCTAAGGAATCTCGAAAATAACGAGTATCCAAAATGATGACCTTGACTTTCTGATCTCCGGTACCATAACTATACGTTTGATAAACTCCATTTCGTTTTCGCAATGGATTGATCGCCGAAAGACCAAAAAAATCGTAGAATTGTTTTTGACTAGCTCTTTTTGCTTTCCAATCTTTTCCTCCATCATTGACGCCATAATCATGGTCATCCCAAGTACCAATGATCGGGCATTGCTTTTGTAATTTGATGTATTCTCTATTTCGCTTTTGTTTGGAATACTTTTGCGCCATCAAAGTCATATTATCGGTATCTCCGTAGATATTGTCGCCGAGCCATACCCAAAGATCGGGATTGGTTTGTACCACAAACTGCCACATGGGCTGAGGCTTTTCCTGATTGCTACAGGAACCGAAAGAGATGGTTTGCAAGACTCGACTTGCATTAGGACTTTGTGCCGAAAGCAATATTGGTGCAAAGCCAAATAAAAACAGAAGGAATTGGAAAGAGTATTTTTTCATAAAAAACGCAATGATTTCTATAGCTAAGGTAGAAAAAAGATTTGTAGTGCCTCGCTTTGTAAGCCAGAGGATGCAAAGTAAGCCTACATGGAAGTCATTTGCTCTTTGATTATAAATAGAAAAACTCGAGGAATAGATCCTGACTTTAAAAATTTAGCATCAAGTTCCTTTTAAAACTTTTAAAAATCATTTTTAAGATATTTTCAAGGCCTTTTAACATAAAAATAATACCTCCTTGGTATTCGATTAATCCTTAAGCCTTTAATTGCAGTCAATTACAAGGAATAAATTAGCCCAAAAGAAACTTGTCCCAACGAGTACCTTGAAATGATTTGGTAGACGCTAAATCTTTGAGGCGGATTTCGTTTGCGAATGATTTTCAAAAAAGAAAGCCCTGACCTAGATGGTCGGGGCTTTTTGTATAGGTCTTGTTTTAATTAATTTTGTCGGTTTGTCAGAGAACCAATTTTATTAAATGCTTTAGACCTCAATTCATAGAAAAATTGATACTCTCCGCAGCAGAGATAGCTTCTGTAAAATTATCATTTTGGGGATAATAAATGCCTGCTTTCATCCGAATAGTATCCAATAATTCAATGAGATCGAGACTAAAATCAAGGCTCATCGCCTTGCTTTCCTTTTGCTCATTTCGCAGACATTGCATCACTTCTTCCGCTTCGTAGCGATAACCATGACTATCAAAATCAAAGAAAATATCTTTGGGATCTTTTCCCTCTTCCAGCAAAGTGAGGCTCGTAGGTTCATGCCAACGCGCATTGATTTTAATGGTTCCTTTATCTCCAAAAATAAAAGCCTCCGTACCCGTATTGGTAACGATAGAGCTTTGCAAAATAGCCATTCGGCTATCATCATATTTCAATAAAATACCACAATTTTCGTCGACATTCGTTCGCCCAATATTGGCTACCGCATTGACGCTCGCAGGTTTTCCTAAAATTAGAAGACTTAAGAAAACTGGATAAATGCCAATATCCATCAGCGATCCACCACCCAAGCCTTGATTAAACAGGCGACCACGTGGATCAAAGGTAGCTTTAAATCCAAAGTCTGCGCGGATAGATTTGACCGCTCCAATTTTCCCATGTTCAATGAGTTCCAAGACTTTGGTCATCGTTGGCAAAAACCGAGTCCACATGGCTTCCATAAGGAAGGTCTTTTGAAATTTGGCCAAAGTAATCATGCGTTTAACTTCAAGGCTATTCATTGCCAAAGGCTTTTCACAAAGCACTGGCACCTGATGTTCCAAGCACATCAATACATTTTGACAATGGAAGGCATGGGGGGTAGCGATGTAGATCACATCAAGATCTGCACAGGTAAAAATTTTATCATAGGAGCCAAAAAAGTTGGGTGCATTGTATTGCACCGCGAAAGTTTTGGCTTTCTCTTCAGAACGAGAGGCTACGGCATGTAAACTTGCATTCGGGATTCTTTGAAGATCTTCCGCAAATTTATGGGCAATGTGACCCAAACCAATAATACCCCATTTAAATGTTTTTGACATTCTTTAAGTGGTTTCGATTAGTGGAAATAAAGCCTTCTGTGTATCTGTTGTAAATAATAGAAATAGCCCTTAAAGTTAGGAGAGAGATGGACTACAACTGGTCTTTTAGATTTGTAAAATAGGTTTCAACTCCTATTTTGCAAGTGATCCAGTATTCATTCTATACGACTATTGTTTTCTCTTGTTGCCCAAATTACAATAAGCCTTCTTGTATTTCCAAAAATGAACGAAGAAATCTTTGATTTTTATTAAGTTTACTCTTGGAAGGGCTTGCGGGTGTACGATTTGCGGTATACGGTTTGCGGTTTTCGAAAACCGTATACCGCAAACTGTACACCCCGAACCGCAAGCCTCCATCATCCAAAAATTAAACACCTTCTTGGAACAATTAAACATAAAGCTTAAACCTAGATGCATCCAATTGACCTTATCGAAGTAAATTTTAATCCTGATCAACTAATATTACTCAATCTTTGTTTGGCTTTTCTAATGTTTGGAGTAGCCCTAGATATTCGGGTTAGTGATTTTGGAAAGCTCTTTAAACAGCCCAAAGCGCCAATTATTGGGCTTATTTCTCAATTGATCTTTCTACCATTGCTCACCTTAGGTTTGATTCATTTTTTTCAGCCCCCCGCGAGTATGGGACTTGGAATGATGCTAGTAGGTATTTGTCCTGGCGGGAATGTCTCCAACTTTATGGGACACTTATCTAAGGGCAATTCTGCCCTTTCCGTGATGATGACTTCTATTACTACTATGGGAGCAGTTATACTCACCCCGGCTTATTTTGGTTTTTTCTCCACCTATGTACCGGGCTCAGAAGATTTTGCCAAATTGATCCAGGTCAATCCCTATGATATGGTAGAAACCATTTTTCTACTAATTATTTTACCCCTCCTCTTCGGGATGTGGCTGCTGCAAAAATATCCCAGTTTTGTAGATAAAATTCGTAAACCAGTCAGTAGACTTTCCATTTTCATTTTTATGTCTTTTGTGGTAGTCGCTTTAATTGTC
>CAYQRA010000557.1:0-4951 GCA_964419315.1 uncultured Saprospiraceae bacterium
ACTATAAGTGGACTCAATGGATTTTTCTAAAAATATACAATCATTATTACGATCAAAATGCCGATAAAGCATTACCGATCGAAGATTTGATGGCCCGTTTTGCAAAAGAGGGGAATGAGAAGGTAATGGCGGCTCATAATGAAGATACGATCTTTACTGCCGAAGAATGGAATGCCAAATCTGAGAAAGAGAAAGAGGAAGTGTTGATGAACTATCGTTTGGCTTATCGCAAAGTCGGCTTTGTCAACTGGTGCGAAGCACTGGGGACGGTATTGGCGAATGATGAGGTTAAAGATGGAGTGTCTGAAAGGGGAGGACACCCCGTGGAGCGACGCCCGATGTTGCAATGGTCTTTAAGAATTACCGCTTACGCAGAACGCTTGCTAAGTGATTTGGATAAAGTAGAATGGTCGGATGCCCTGAAAGCGATGCAACGCAATTGGATCGGTCGGTCCGAAGGTGCTCAGGTCTTTTTTGATATTGATGGGGCTAGTGAACAAATAGAAGTTTTTACCACTCGGCCGGATACTATTTTTGGTGCCACCTTTATGGTCTTGGCGCCGGAGCATCCTTTTGTAGCGAAGTTGACCACGGCAGCACAAAAAGAAGAAGTGGATGCTTATTTGTCCTATACCAATGCTCGTTCTGAGCGAGAACGAATGGCGGATGTGAAGGAAGTGACGGGGGCCTTTATCGGTGCTTATGCCATCAATCCATTTACCCATTCTAAAGTTCCTATCTACATTGGCGAATATGTTTTGATGGATTATGGTACTGGGGCAATTATGGCTGTTCCAAGTGACGATGATAGAGATCATGCTTTTGCGACGAAGTTTGAAATTCCAATTATTGATGTCATTGATAAAAGTGATTATCCCGGTGCGACCAGAAATGATAAGTTGGGAAAAATGATTAATTCAGGGTTCCTAGATGGGATGGAAGTGCCGGAGGCGATTAGCTTAGCGATTCAGAAAATTGAAGAAAAAGGCATTGGGACAGGAAGAATCAATTATCGTTTGAGAGATGCGAATTATAGTCGCCAACGCTACTGGGGAGAACCCTTTCCAATCACCTATGATACCGATGGATTGACCCATGCCATGTCTCCTGATCAGTTGCCTTTAGAATTACCGGATCTAAAAGACTTTAAACCAACGGCAGATGGAAAATCTCCATTGGCTCGGGTAAGTACTTGGGTAGATTTACCAGATGGCAGTATTCGGGAAACGGATACCATGCCCGGCTTCGCCGGATCATCTTGGTATTTCTTGCGCTATATGGATGCCAATAATGACGAGGCATTTGCCAGCGAAAAAGCGATCAACTATTGGCAAGATGTGGATTTATATGTGGGGGGAACCGAGCATGCGGTAGGGCATTTGATGTACTCCCGATTTTGGCACAAATTCTTATTTGATAAAGGACTGGTTCCAACGGCAGAGCCTTTTAAAAAATTTATCAATCAAGGAATGATTCAAGGAGTGATTGAGTTTGTTTACTTGATCAAAAACGATGGTGGTGGAGAGAAACATTTTATCTGTTCCAACTTGGCAAAAGAAAGAGGAATTACAGAGGTAGCAAGAATTCCCGTACATGTAGACTTTGTACAATCCTATGGAAGTCCCAATTCTCACTTAAATATTGATAGCATTAAGAAGTTTATTGATTGGCGACCGGAGTATGAAAATGCCAGATTTGAATGTGGAGCAGGTGTTTATCAACATGGCCTTTTTACCTCCAACAAGGATGCTACGGATAGCCATATGATTACTCATTCAGAAGTAGGTAAAATGTCCAAACGTTATTTCAATGTCGTCAATCCAGATGATGTAGTGGAGCGTTATGGTTCGGATTGTTTTAGAATGTATGAGATGTTTTTGGGGCCAGTAGAACAATCAAAGCCTTGGAACACCAATGGCATTGATGGCGTTTCCAAATTTCTAAGAAAGTTTTGGAGTTTGTATAATGATGAGCATGGAAATTCTTTGATTGAGGATACGGAGCCTAGCAAAGCAGAAATGAAAATCTTGCATACGGCCATTAAAAAACTAACCGATGATATTGAGCGTTTTTCTTTCAATACTTGTGTCAGTGGTTTTATGGTGGCAACCAATGATTTGAAAAAAGCCAAATGTCATAAACGCAAAGTGCTAGAACCATTGGCGGTCTTGATTGCTCCTTTTGCGCCTCATATGGCGGAAGAGCTTTGGCACCAATTGGGCAATCATGCTTCGAGTAAGACGGTACACTTGGCGAGCTTCCCTGAGTTGGATGAAAGTTACTTACAAGAGGATGCTTACGAATATCCAATTAGTATCAATGGAAAAACCAGAGCTAAGGACAGTTTCCCGGCAGGTGCTTCTAAGGAAGAGTTGGAGAAGATGGCTTTGGCTAATGAAAAGGTGGCGAAATGGATTGAGGGAAAAACGGTTCGCAAGGTGATCGTGGTTCCTAAGCGGATGATTAATATCGTGGTTGGATAATAAAACTCGTTCTTTGATTCACACGCGGGATTTAGTTCAATCCGTTCATGAATCCGTTGTCGAAGGTCAGAGAACTATAAAATTTTGGATAGGGTAATTGATCTTTCAAATCAATTACCCTATCTAATTTGAGGAAGACCTAGAACAAACTAAGCCGCCACGTTTTTATTTTATGATCTTTTTTAAATAACCGAAAAGCCAAGAATAAATTTAAGCGGCTTCTTAGCCTTGTTACTCTACGATTTTGAAAGTCGTCCGGCGATTGGCTTGATGTTCCTCCTCTGAGCAGTTAGAACAAGAACAATCCATTGCAGGAGCGTTTTCACCATATCCTTTGGCACCCAAACGTTCGGAAGAAATACCTTGACTAATTAAGTAATCGACTGCAGATTGCGCCCTGCGTTGCGAAAGATTTTCATTATAATTATTATTTCCTCGACAATCGGTATGAGAATTGAGTTGAATTCTGATATTGGGATTTTGCCGTAGAGTGGTCGCTAGTACATTGAGGGTAGGCTCAGCATCTGGTCTGATTTCAGCTCTGTCATAATCGTAGTAAATATTCTCCAGAGTGATCTCCTGATCTTTAAATATCTTATCCAAGACAATCTCGATTTCAAATTTTTGAATGGGAGCATTGGGATCTTGGGCAATGCCCTTGGTAGAAAAGCGATTGCTATTATTGAGGAAGCCCGGATTAGAAGCAAGGAAATTATAATCACTATCGACTTCCATTTCAATGGAAAAGAAACCATTTTCATCGACCTTGATATTTTGGGTAGCTGCGCCATTTCTGATATTTACAGCAGCACCGGCTAAAGGTTTTCTACCCAATACTTTACTATTGGGATTGTTGACTTGTTGGTAAATTTTTTCTAGTACATAGCCTTCTAAAATCAGTTGGTAAACAATTTCTGGAGGAGTCGTTACCGTAGTATCTATTTCTTCTATAGGCGGTGGCGGTGGAACTCTTTTTTCAAAACGATAGATATCATCACTTCCAGAACCAGAAATTCGAGAAGAACTAAAATAGCCTTCTTGTAATACCTTTCCATCACTATCGAACTTTCTATTGATGATTAAACCAAAGTCATCATTGCCCGAATTAATAGGAGCTTTTAGGTTTTGGGCAATGGTCCATTGATTGGAAGAGGTTCGGTAGCTTTTAAAAATATCGAGACCTCCCATTCCTTGGTGATGGTCGGAGGAAAAATACAAGGTGTCTTTATCGATGCTTGGAAAACGATCATTGCCAATGGTATTGATGCTCCTGCTGAGCATTTCTGGTTCGCCCCAGCCATCGGGTGTTCTTTCTGATACATAGATATCGTATTTCCCCCATCCCTCTGGATTGTCGCTACTAAAGAAAAGAAAATTACCATCTTCTGAAAGAGAAGGATGCATGTAATTGATTTTCTCTTTGGTAAAGTTCAACACTTTGGGACTACTCCATTCCTCCTCTGTTTTTTCACTCATCATCAATTGGCAATAATTATCTGCATATTTATCTGGATTGAAACAACGGGTAAAGACCATTACATCATAAGTACTGTTGAAAGCTACGGAACCCTCATTGTGAGGGCTGTTGATTTTTTCAGAGAAAGGTTGTACGATATTAGAATTGAGATCTGCTAAGAAGAGGTCAGAAAAATTTCTGTTGGTCCAAGTATAATCCTCCTCCCCTTGAGTTCCACTACGATCGGAAGTAAAGACCAATTGTCCATCTCCATAAAGCGAAGGCGAGTAATCAGAAGATTTTCCATTAAAGTCTAAGGATTTGACGAGGTATTCTCCATCTTTTTGTGCTTCCTGCCAAGCGATCGCTTTTTCACAAGATTGAATTTCTCTTCGATATTCATAAGGACTTCCAATTTCTAAGCCCAGATCTTTAAAAGCTGCTTTGGCTTCGACGTATTGTTCGCTTTGCTTTAAAGCATAAGAGTAGCCTTTTAGGGCATCTACCCCATAGGAATTATCATAGGCTTTTTTATACCAAGAAATGGCGCTACTCAATTGATCGAGATTTTGGTAACATTCTCCAATCAAGTAGGCTTTTTTTCCTTTTTCTACTCGACTCTTAGTCTTATCGTAATCCTTTTTTAACATCGGAATAGCTACAGCGTATTGTTTGCGCTCAAAAGCGGTATCGCCGTCACGCACTTTTTCTACAAAAGTACAGGCTGAAATTAAGGTCAAAATCAGTGCTATAAAGGGAAGGTATGTTTTATTCATTGCTATGCGTTTTCGAACAGGTAAGATAGCTTTATACTTTTATAAAAACGCCTGAAAAGCCGAGTTTGTTGCATGTATCTAGGTCCCAAAACCGCCGAGGGAAGCCTACTTTTGGTAGAATTAATGACATTTGATGAAATAAAAAAGAATCTGGGGAGCTGAATAATTTAGATTTCAGAGGAAGGCTAAGATAAGGGCAAAAAAAAGCCTGCTTGAGCGGCAGGCTTATTAGAAAC
>CAYQRA010000558.1:0-4950 GCA_964419315.1 uncultured Saprospiraceae bacterium
CAGAACCATAAATTACTGATTTTCAACCTAAAATAAATTTTAAACATGCTCTAAAATGGAATCAGAAAGGTTTACCTCCTGAGGCTACCATTTTTACTTAGCCCTATTAATTATTTCACCTTCGCTTGGTTTAAAGTAAACCCTCAATACGGAAGATTATTTCTCTTTGTCGTATCCCTACAAGTTTCCAATTGTTCCTTGACCTGATCGATCGTCACTGTTTGCATCCCAGGATTCCATTGGTGAGATAAGAAGTTGATGATGTTACAGATTTCGATGGCATTGAGCTGTGGAATAGCAGACATAGGCTGTTCATAATATTTGCCATTGACGGTTATTTTTTGTTCCATCCCATTTCGAACCATGCAGGCCGTCTCCAATTGATTTTGAAAAAAATAATCCGAATTTTGTAGCGGAGGGTAGAGATCGCGAAAGCCCTCTCCATTTTCTCCATGACAACTTGCGCAGAAATTTTGGTACAAAATTTCTCCTTGGCGAAAAGGATTGTGATTGCAAGTCCAAAATAAAGTTGCTGCAAATAAGATCAATGCCAATCTAACCTTCATCTAATAGTTTTTGAATATCTCCAAAGAAACGCGTCACATCTTCTTCATCGGTGCCTTCGCAAAAGGCTCTTACCCGACGGTTCTTATCCACTAAAATCAATCGACCACTGTGGTCAAAGCCTCCGGGCGCTTCTGGATCTTTATTGGCAGCAATAAAATAATCATCTGCCATGTCATAAATTTTCTCCTCCTCTCCAGTCACAAAATGCCACTTCTCACTTTTTACATGAATCTTCTCCGCGTATCTTTTTAGTGCCGCTACGGTGTCTCTTTTGACATCGAGGGTATGCGCCAAAAGTTTTACCTGATCTACCGTTTCAAATTTTTCATAAATCCTCAACATCTGTCTGGTGACCGTTGGGCAAATCGAAGGACAGTGAATAAAGAAAAAATCCACGACATAAATTTGGTCTTCAAAGGTGGCGTTGGTTACGGTATTTCCATCCTGATCTATAAAACTAAAGTCAGGTACTTGATGATAAATAGTATCTCCATCAACAATATCTCGATTGCCTAAGATGGGGAGCTTTGCATTTTGGTCTATGCTCGTATCACCGCCACAGGCATTAAAGATTAGCAGAGCGATCATCATTCCGAAAAAAGAGTAATTCCTCATCTGGGTATTATTGATGTTTATAAAGAGTACAGTTGCTTTAGAAAAGTAACAATTATAAAGCTACTCTGTTTTCAATTCCGACAAAATATTTTTTGCTTTTTCCATACCGTCTTTCATCGTATTACTAACAGATTGAATTTTGATTTTTTCACTGGCTAAATAGGAGAGTACTTCCTTTTTAGGAGTGTTTTCTTCTGGCATTTTAAAATTTTCCATCCAAGCAAACATCAGGCTATCTCCTTGGGTGAGTAAATCTACAGCCTCTTCTATTTGTTGGATTTGTTCTGGCGGGGTTTCTGCTTTTTCTTTGATGCTTAATAATTCCCTTTTATCTTTTTTCATATTCGAAATAAGGGGCATGACCTCATCGTGGACGGCCATGACTTCAGCGAAAGCTGTTTTGACATCCGGCTCGTTACTGCAAGCATTAAAGGTAAATAGGAAAATAAGAATTAGTAGAGAGTGGGTTTTTTTAATAAGGTTTAACATTGGACGAGAGCTTTTATGTTTTGATTGTTTTGATAATTGGGCAATTTTCGTTTTTTGCCAGCTAGCTTAGGGCATGTTTAAAATTTATTATGATTTTCAGATGATAGACCTCGAAGAGGTAAGAATAAAGTGAACTAAACCGAAGGTTGAGGAGTCTAAATCGACGCACTAAATCTAGACCTACTCTTAGTCGGTTGTACACATGTTTTCGGGTATACAAAGAATAAAATCTGCGAGATTTAAATTTTCTGAATCCAGTTTAGCAATATCGGATTGTAAAACCGTCGCGATCGTAATGATTTTTAGTTCGGGGCGATATTTATGGAGGTACCAATTGATGCCTTCAAAATTATTGGAATGAAAAGAACCATTAAAGTGAACAAAGAAATTACCGGGACTAAAATTTTGGCTAATAAACCAAGCCATTGTAGCATCTTTTATGGCTTGCGCTTTAGGGAAGTTGGTGTTTTTTTCTGTATGACCTCCCATCATTTCCATCATTTCTTTATAGCCTTTTAGTTCCAAATCTATTTCTATGGGCAGTGGAGCGATGTATTTTTTGGCTTCGGGGCTTAAGTCGTTGAGGGTTTCTATTCCTTGTTTGAAAACGGTACTCGCATAGCGCCGAGGGATATTGGTAGCGATATATTTGATGTCATTTTCTTTAGCCCATTCGAGTAAAGGCTTATAATCCGTGAAGTAGTTGTCCCACAAACGGCACTCATCTTCAAAATAGGTTTGATTGATCATACCTGAAAAGTATTCATCAATCAGCAATTGGTTATCCCTTTCAAACATTTCTGCTCCCAAAACGAGTTGCTTTCCTTTTTTTTGAAACATCTCTTGACTGACTTCCAATTGTAGCCAATGACAAATAGGATTATTATGAATTTCTCCGAAGAGGAGGACATCCGAAGCCGTCACTGCTTTGAGCAATTTAGCATATTTTACTTTTTTTCCATCCTTATTATAAAGTATATAAGCAGGCTTGTCTTGAGCATCAAGGGGAGAAAGGATACTAAATAAGAGTAGAAATAGAAAAATATTTTTCATAATTGGTCTTTGTAACAATCATAAGTTATCAGACGGAAACTAGCCAGAGGGAGTTTTTAAATAGAAGACTAGCTTCCATTTGGTGTGTTGGAATTTTAATTGGTTCTCCTTTTAATTATCTGATAATCATTTGCTTAGGGCTTTGTAAAATCAATTGAATGGATCAGATCACAATGACTAAGCCTCTTTTATCTTTCTGTTCCTTCACCTATTAAGCCCCAAAAAACTTCCTAAAGTTAGTCGGTATTTACATTTATTTAGAAAAAATAGAAAGAAACTTAAGGGACAATAGGAGGGAGTCGTGAGAATATGACTTAAAACTGATAATTGATTCCAAAAATATAAAGGGTGGTGCCTAGATATTTTTCCAACTCTCCAGCAATACCAACGTATCCTGTAAACGCTACATCAATACTAAAGTTTTTAGAGAGAAAAATTTTACCACCGCCACCCAGCGCAAGATAAAACTGATTTTCGATGGTGTAATAGTCTGGCTGACAATAGCAGAGGTTGCTCATGTATAAACCTGTTTCCGCAAATATTTTTCCAATATCACTAGAATATACATTAAAATGGGTAAATGGCCCCGCCATCCAATTGATATCTCTGTCCTCCACATCCACAAAAGTCATGATAGACTTATAATCCAAACCAACTTCCCAACGTGAACTTATAGGGAAAGCCATATTTAGACTCCAAACAAATTCGTGGAGAATGGTCCAGCCGACTTGCTTAGAAAAGTAGTCTCCGGGTATATAGGTAATGGAAGTACCGATGATAGGACTCGGTCGAAACGGCATTGCTTTTTTTCTCTTTTTGGGGATACTATCAATCTGAGTAGTTAGACCAAGATCAAAAGAATAGGCAGTAGTTTTGGCGGATAGCTCCAATGTAGAAATGCTGCAAACAACGAAAAGTATTAGAATAAGTCTCATAGCTAAAATTTTAAATACGCTTTAAAAATATTCGTTGCTTCCCACTAATAACGGAACTTCTAAAGTATTATTTTAATCCAGTCCAAGACTAATTTGCTGGAATACCCATAGGAACTCTCGACCAATTTCTTTGACTTTTTCCAAATAAGCTTGAGCTTCTTCTGCTTGGTCATCAAATGCTTTGGGGTCGGTGTAAGAAATTTGTAACCTTGCTTTTGCACCGGGCACATAGGGGCAAGCCTCCGCAGCTTCATGACAAACTAGAATGGCCAAGAAGTCTTTTTGTGGATTTATAGGAGCATCAAATTTCTTAGAAAATAAGTCCATAGCTTGTTCTTCCTCCGGTCGGAGGAGACAATGGTAAACCGGATTTTCTCCTGAGGATTTTTGTTCTAAAGGAAAACCTACTTCACGAAGTGCTTTGACGGAGCGATGGTTAAAAGCAGTGGCTTCTGTACCGCCCGAAAAGGTACTTACTTCGGCGATTTGATACCAAAGTGCCGCGGTTTGTAGCCATAATTGTCCAATATGACTCCGGCGGGAATTATGGGTACAAATAACCGTGATTTTGACCGGTAGTGCTTGCCGTTTAGTTTCGATGATTTGGTCGATTAATCCACGGAGGATCACTTTGCGAGCTTCAGGAATACGGGCAAATTGACTCGTAAGTTCTAAACAAATTGGACGCAAGGAATCAGGAAAAAGAAGGGGAGGGGAAAAGTTTAAGTTTTGCATGGAACAAAAATAGGTCTTCTCGCGAAGAAAGAGAATTTTTTAGAACGGCAATTCTACTTTCTTGCGAGCCGACTTTAGCGCACTTCTTTGTTTCTTCGCAGCAAGGCGTTTGGCCTTCGCCAAAGCATTGTGGCGCGGAGCTTTTCTACTGTTTTTTGGCTGTAGACCTTTTTTTAAAAGCTCGTAAAATTTTACAATGACTTTTTGCTTGTTTTTATATTGAGATCGACTTTTCTGACAAACCAGGCGCAATACCCCTGTTTTGCTGAGCCGATTATTCCATCGTTCCGAGAGTAAAGTTTTTTCTTCCGCTGTGAGTAGCTCCGAATTGGCTAAGTCAAATAGCAATTCCATGCGAGTCTCTACCTTGTTGACATGCTGGCCACCACTACCCGAGCTGCGAGAGCTACGGAAGACAAATTCTTTGGCGAAATCTTTTGGATACATTTTATTGTTCATTACAAGCCTTACAACAAGGGTGCTCTTCTTTTAGTTCCTTTTGCAGAAAAAATAATACTAAAATAATCGAACCATGACCTTTAGTTTTTGTTAATTT
>CAYQRA010000559.1:0-4947 GCA_964419315.1 uncultured Saprospiraceae bacterium
TCTACTTTGGTTAATTGGCTGATTTGATTTAAATGTGCCGTTGGCTCATTCAATGCCTTCTTTCCTTCTCGATAGGGTAATCTAAAAGTCCAAGGTAGTTCGGGCTGGTCGGCATTTGGTAAAATATCTATAGACCTACCAGCGGGAAAATAATGAGGCTGATAAAGCTCAGCATTCTCAAACAAGGCATCTGTTTCTGCTGTATGGACTAGGCATAAACCAAACCTGGAATGGCCATTTTGTCTAAACTGTGCCCTTTCCCAAAGCAAGGTCTCTTTCGCAGGCGATTGCTTAATCTCTGCTTCCGCTACGACCCAAAGAATTTCTAAAAAAAAGTTTTTAAAATAAAATTTCCGATTGATGGTTCCCTGCCCGGGATGCCTTCGGCTACTCCCTTCGGTAAAACCAAACCGAAGCAGTTCTTCTGCTTCTATTCCTTGGCGATCCGAAAAAATAAATAGGTGGTCAATTTCCATTGTTTTGCTTTTTTGTTTCCCCCAGATCGCACAGGTTTTACGGATTCAATGCGCTGAACTTATATAAATACAAAGTAGTCTTACCATCTGAATGACAAGACTACTTTTTACTTTAAACACAAATATATTTACTTTAAGTTCAGTAAATTCTTTTTAAATGATCCCAGAGTTTTAAGCCTTTGGCAGAACTCAAATCTTTTTTCCAGCTAGGTCTACTTCAAGGTTCTAAAAGCATTCTCCTACCTATTTTCTAAATCCTAGCCCTTGATGGGCGTACATATTTCTAGGATAAATCCATTGATATCTCTGAGGTAACCTACTTTTTGTCCCCAAGGTTTTAGTACAGATGGTTCCAAAAGAACCGCTCCATGTGCGATGGCTTGATTCATTAATTCATCGACTTCCGATGTTGTAAAGGCAAGTTCAAGGCCAAAAGGGGGCATGTCCAATTTGCTTTCAGCAAAGCCCTTTTTGAAATTAGCATTCCCCAGTTCTAGACTGGCAAAAGCAAGCGTGGTGCTTCCAGAAACAACTTCCCCATAATCCTTCTCGGGAGTCAGCATTTTTTGTTCAAACCCAAAGGCCTTTTGGTAAAACTCCATAGTTTGGGCGACCTCTTTTACATAAAGAATCGTGTAAGCGTATTGGATATCCATTTTTTGTAAATTTAATTTTTTACTTTTTGATTAATTCGAACACAAAATACGGAAGGCAAAAGATTCTACTTTGTAAAAAAACGACATCATCTAAAAAAGGTAGGATTTTCTCCGGACAAGCGATTAAACGCTTTGGTCATGTGCGCATGGTCGAAGAAACCAACTTCCCAAGCGATTTCCGAAAGGCTTTTATCCGATGCTTGAGCGATAAGTTGTTTAGCATGATTGAATCTAATGATATTCGAAAATTGTTTTATCGTTAGACCGATGTAATTTTTAAAACGCCTTTCTAACTGTCGCAAGCTGATATAATTGGCCTTGGCCAAATCTCGAACCTTGAGTTTTCCACTTGCCGCTCGTATTTCATTGGCAACCGATACGATCAACTGATCTTCTGTTTTATGGACTTCCCTTAAGGTGCTTAAAACAAAGTCCTGCAGGAAGGTTATTTTATCCTGTGTGGAGGAAAAATGGAGACATTGCTCCAAGACTTGCGAATGGTATTTGGGAATAAGATGAGGAATATCAATTTGTAAATTTTTAGTTTCCGACAAAGGGGTATTAGTCATTAGGGCAAAATTTTCCGATCTGAATCGAATCCCAATGAGGTCGCTTTGAACCCCCAATTCTTTACATTGAAAATTCGTCATTAGACCCAAAAAAAAGCTTTATTTTGCTGGCTATCAACAATCAGATCGACACAATTATCTGGAAAAACCTTAAAGGACTCCAGCTCTTTATTTCCCGAAAAAGTCCAGAAGGAATCAATGACAGTAGCGGACTCCTTGCTGGGTTTTATTTCTTTATACATTTTTCCATGACTTTTTCAAATTCACAAATGAATTTTCATCTTTTCGTAGATCTCGAATCACTCAAGCAACTGCAAAATAGCAAGCAAAGCCGAAAGAATTACGATCCAATGAATAATAATAGCAATGTACAATTTTTTATTAGTCAGTGTGTATATAAGGCCCAAGACTAAACCGGAAATAAAAAACCACCAAAACTGGTCTAAGGATTTTAAACCATGCTGAAAGACGAAGGGAATTGCGGCCAAAATAACTGCGATCCATTTATTTATTTTGTAATCCTCTAAAGTTTGAATGGCAAAACCTCGGTAGACAAACTCCTCTGATATACCAGCGACCAAGCCAGCAAAAATAAAAACAATCCTTTGCTTACTGGTCTTGGGCGTAATGTTAGAAAAATCGGATAAGGAATTGAGGCTTTCTTGGCTGATATTTGCAGAAGCCAAAGCAAATTCAACCAAAGCAAATAAAGCAAATGCAAAGCCTAGATATCCTAGAATTAGCCAAATCGTTTTTCGGGTTTGAAAAGAATAGCCAATATCTTTGAGCTTTTGACCAGCATCCTTTAAAATCTTTAGGATGACTCCGATTTGGATTAGATACCAAAAACTGATCAGCAACCAAAAAGCCATAAAAAAATCAAATCCTAAATTAGTCAGCCATTCTTTTCTCAAAAGCAGCAAAGATAACAGGTAAGAAACGATTGGAAAACCAATCAGGACTGCAAATAATTTCCAAAGTGGAACTCTAGTTTTGTTCAACATATTTTTTTTACAAAAATAGAGCGGCCTTATCTCTTTTCAATTACCATATGGTAATTCTTACCTCCTTTGAGCCCGAATTCGACTTAAACTTTGGGGAGTAATCCCTAGGTAGGAAGCGAGGTATTTTAGCGGAATGCTTTCGATGAGAGGATTTTGCTTCACCATCTCCAAATATCTTTGTTTGGCAGTTTGGGTCAAAAGAGCAATCTGTTGTTGTTCTTTTTCTTTATAAGCAGACTCTAGTGCTAACCTTGTGACTTGTTCCCCATAATTTCCCCTTTCGAATATTCGTTGGAAATTTTGGTGATCGATCCTAAATATTTGGCTATCCTCAAACAAGCGAACCTCTATCAAAGAGGGCTTTTGGGTCATAAAAGAAACATAGTCGCACAGCGGTTCCTTTTGCAAACTAATATCAGTACAAACGAAATTATTATTAGACCACAGAAGATTACCACCACTTCCTGTTATCAAAAAATTAAAATATTTTTCAGTCGTATCATAGGTTTTTAGCAGGGTGTCCCTGGGGAAGCTTTTCACCGTTCCTAAAGCAGCGAAGTTCTCCCATATTGCTGGATTCAAAACAATAATAGCATCAAAATAATTTTTTAATAATTCTCCTAACATGTATTTCATTTTTCATTGGTTCCCTGCACAAGGATTTTACAAAAAGCATCCCTCCCCTTAGAAGCTATTTGAAAGTTTTTCTCTAAAAGGTACAAAGTATTCCCAAAAAAGTCTATTTTGAAGTCGCCTAAAATTAACCAAAATAATAACCAAAATAAAATGCTCAACCTCTCCGTTTTTTTAGAAGACAGTGCTAGAAAATATCCTAAAAAGGATGCCTTTATTTTCATGGATACCGCACTCAATTATGCTCAAATCAACGGTGCCGCCAATCAAGTAGCCAATGGCCTAAAAGCACTTGGCATCCAAGCAGGTGATAAGGTGGCGCTTAGCTGTCTCAACATTCCTTACTTCCCCATCATCTATTATGGCATCCTAAAAGCAGGTGCAGTGGTTGTTCCATTGAGTGTTTTGCTAAAACGGGAAGAGATAGAATACCATTTGCAAGACTCTGAAGCAAAAGCCTATTTTTGTTTTCTCGGAGCTCCAGGGTTACCGATGATTGAAGAGGGACATGCCGGATTTCAAAAAGTAGACAACTGTAAAGACCTTTTGGTGATCACTGCAAAACCAGAAGATCCTTCGCCAATTGAAGGATTAAAAACCTTAGGCATGCTGATGGCTGGACAATCTCCGGTGGCAGAATCAGCTCAAGTTAGTTCCAGCGACACCGCTGTTATTATCTATACCTCAGGAACTACCGGACGTCCCAAAGGCGCGGAATTAACCCATAGCAATCTGACTATAAATGCGATGTTGTCTGCAGATATGTTTAGTTCGACCTCTAAAGATAGTACCCTGATTGTACTCCCCCTATTTCATATTTTCGCTATGACTGTTTTGCTAAACGCTGGAGTATATCGAGGGATGACCAATATTTTGCTTCCTCGCTTTGACCCAGAAGCGGTTTTGGGCTTGATGCAAAAACATGAGATTAGTTTTTTCGCAGGAGTACCGACGATGTATTGGGGGCTCTTGAATTATCAAAACGAAAAATTCGATTTGCAAGCTATTTCTGAGAAACTAAGAATTTGTGTAGCTGGAGGTGCTTCGCTTCCGGTAAAGGTCTTGGAAGATTTTGAAGCTAAATTTAAAGTAGAAATATTGGAAGGCTACGGCATGTCTGAAGGATCTCCGGTGGTTACTTTTAATCAATTTGATATAGGGCGTAAGCCAGGTTCTATCGGAACTCCTGTTTGGGGAGTTGAGGTAAAAGTGGTAGATGAGGAAGGCAAAGAAGTTGCGGTCGGCGAAAAAGGAGAATTGCTTTATCGGGGTCATAATGTCATGAAAGGCTATTATAACAAACCAGAAGCCAATGCCAAATCCTTGATCAATGGTTGGCTGCATTCTGGAGATGTGGCGGTAAAAGATGAGGATGGATTTTTCTATATCGTTGATAGAACGAAGGATATGATTATCAGAGGTGGATTGAATGTTTATCCTCGAGAAGTAGAAGAGGTCATTATGAATCACGAAGCGGTTTCTATGGTGGCAGTCATTGGTGTTCCTGATGAAAAATTTGGAGAAGAAATCAAAGCTTGTGTGGTTTTAAAAGACAACAAAAGTGTTTCGGAGACGGAATTGATGGCTTGGACCAAAGAGCGAATTGCGG
>CAYQRA010000560.1:0-4943 GCA_964419315.1 uncultured Saprospiraceae bacterium
AACCGCGTAGCAAGTACGGGACAAGCCTTCCCTTCATTCGGTTTATTATAGGAATCTTCCTCTGGTCGATTTATTGCATGAATCTCCCTCTGGTCGATTTCCATCTTACTACTTATTTAAAGGAAAAGGTTAGTATGAAATTACTTACCTTGTGCCAGCAAAATTAAAAAATGAAACGTCCGTGTGACGATAAATAAAATGACAGTGGACCTATGAAAAAGCACCCCTTTTTTTATCCCCTACTACTTCTTCTTTTGGGACTTTTGTTCTTCTTTCCTGGACTGGGTGCGGTTCATCTTTTCGACTGGGACGAGATTAATTTTGCGGAGATCAGTAGAGAAATGATCCTTACGGAAAATTATAGTCAAGTCTTTATCAATTTCCAGCCCTTTTGGGAAAAACCTCCCTTCTTCTTTTGGTTACAAGTACTCAGTATGAAGGTTTTTGGTATCAATGAATTTGCGGCCAGATTTCCCAATGCCATCTGTGGATTACTGACTTTGGTACTCCTTTTTAATATTGGGAAAAGTCATTATAACGAACGTTTTGGCTTTATTTGGGCCTTGGTTTATTTTGGGTCTATCCTCCCCCACCTCTATTTTCGCTCAGGTATTATTGATCCCGTTTTCAATTTATTTATTTTTCTGGGACTCTATGGTTTGATCTTATCCTTTTGGAAAAAAGAAGCTTGGGCGCCCAAAAGTATTGCGGGTAAACCCATCTTTTATTTGATAATGGGTGGACTATTATTGGGCTTTGCCGTTTTGACCAAAGGCCCCGTGGCTTTGTTGGTCACTGGACTTTGTCTGGTCATTTATTGGCTGTTTGAAAAAGGCAGATGGTACCTTCCCTTTTCTCATTTTTTACTTTACGGCCTTTGTGCTTCCTTACTAACGCTCTTCTGGTTTGGATTAGAAACTTGGAAAAATGGGACTTGGTTTGTAGAAGAATTTATTGCTTATCAGATTCGCTTATTTAGTACTCCTGTAGCTGGTCACCAAGGATTTACAGGGTATCATTTCGTGGTATTATTGATTGGCTGTTTTCCGGCTTCGATTTTTGCCTTGGCTGCTTTATTTGAAAAATCGCCCAAAGAAGAAGTTGCTTTTCAAAAAGATTTTAGTCGCTGGATGAAGATTCTTTTTTGGGTCGTCTTGATTTTATTTTCTATTGTACAATCGAAGATTGTCCACTATTCTTCGCTTTGTTATTTTCCTTTAACTTATCTCGCAGCCAAAAAAATCCAAGACATCATCAGCCATCCTGATCGTTTAAAAACTTGGATGAAAATCGCGCTATCTTTTATCGCAGTGATTTTCGTTTTTGCGATTTTTCTAACACCTTATCTTTTAAAAAATCCAGAAATTCTCAGCCCTTATATTGATGACTCTGCGGAGATGAGTTTGCGTGCAGAATTCTCTTGGAGTGGTTTAGAAATTCTACCGGGGATATGGATGTTATTCGTACTCATTGCCTTTTTGCTAAAGTTCAAAAAAACGACTTTCCGTGCTTTTGCTTTTTTATTTATTGGCAATGCCTGCTTTATTTTCCTAACGCTCTTTTTCTTTATTCAAAAAATCGAAAGCATCTCACAAGGCCCAGCGATTGAATTCTGGGAACTCCAATCCGGCGAAGAAGTCTACTGTGATTCCTATGAGTTTAAAAGCTATGCTCCTTTGTTTTATAGTCAAAAATCGGCGGATGCTCATCCCAAAAGCTTCCGAGCAAATTGGCTACTCACAGGAGATATTGATCGTCCGGTATACCTAGCCTGTAAGGTCAACCGTGCGCATAAATTAAGTAAAGTCCCTGGATTTCAAGAAGTTAGCCGCAAAAATGACTTTGTTTTCTTCCTTAGAAAACCCAAGAAATAACGAATACTCAAGTAGTTCCTACGAATAATAGTTCTCCTCACCAAGTCCTAACTAAATGGGATATTTTTGATTTATCATTGATTGAATTACTCCTTACATCAAAATAAATCACAAGAATTCTTAAAAAAATCGACGTATGAAAAATCTATCGTTTTTATTAGGCACTTTTATCTTTCTATTTTCTTTTTGCCAAACCCCTCTTCCCAGCCGAACCAAAGCAGTACCTACCGGTACCAAAGCCACAGCAATTCATGCCATTGAATGCCAATTGCAGTCTTCCGAAGTCTTTGGGTATCTCGACTTTGTAAAATGTAATCCTGAAGAATCTATTTGCGCTCATTTTATGATCCCCGATCACCACGAAAATGTAAGAGGTTTGCCTCTAGGTACTACTGTAAATCTATCTGGAAATTTTTCTTTAGAAGGAGCTGCGGTAGGAAGAAAATATTACTACTTGGTCAATGGTTTAAAAGTGAGGTAGATAAAAACCAATAAAAAAGGTAGGCCAGAAAATAATTAATTTTCTGGCCTACCTTTTTTACAACAATCCTCTAGAAAGTACTATCCAAAAGCATCCAAATCCTCCTGTGCTTTTTCCCATTTCTCCATGACCTCATCCAATTTCTTTTTACAAGCTTTATAAGCTTCAATGACTTTTTCGGAACCTTCACTTTGGTAAAAATCCGTAGCCCCCATCTTCTTTTCAAAATCGGCAATTTCTTCTTCGATTCGCGTAATCTTACGCTCTGCATTCGACACCGCCTTTTCTAATTCTTTCTTTTTTTTCTGCTCTTCTTTACTCAGTGGAGTCGCTCCTTTGCCAGCTTTTTTGGGCTTCTCCTTTTTGGTCATCTTCTCTACATCCCGCATATTATCCAAGCGCCTCTTTTCCAAAAAGAATTGAATATCGCCTAAGTATTCATACAGTTTTTTATCTCGAAATTCTAAAGTTCGATTTCCAAGGCCCGTCAGAAAATCCCGATCGTGAGAGACCACAATCAAGGTTCCATCATAATCCATCAAAGCTTTTTTGAGCACATCTTTCGAAATCATATCCAAGTGATTGGTCGGCTCATCCAGCACCAATAAATTGAAAGGTCGCAGCAGCATACAAGCCATTGCCAAACGCGCCCGTTCTCCTCCAGAAAGGACACTTACTTTTTTCTCCACATCTTCTCCACTAAACAAAAAAGCGCCCAAAATTGATCGAACACGAGTTCTCATTTCGGGTGGGGCAGCAGCTTCCATCACTTGTAATAAAGTCTGTTTAGCATCCAATGCCTCCGCTTGATTTTGCGCATAATAACCAATTTGTACATTATGCCCAAGCTTTACTGCTCCTTCAGAAGCCGCCAAGCGATCAACGATTATTTTGGCGAGGGTCGTTTTTCCCTGACCATTCTGTCCAACGAAAGCCACCCGATCTCCACGAATCATCTGCAAATCGATGTTGTCTAAAACCGAGAGATCCCCATAATTTTTACTCAAGCCTTTGGCCTCTACAACCACCTCACCGGAGCGTGGAGCTGGAGGGAAACTAATTTTCATCGCCGAAGTATCCGCAACGTCCAATTCGATCCGCTCCATTTTATCCAATTGTTTTTTCATGGATTGAGCCATCTTCGTCTTCGTAGCCTTGGCCATAAAGCGGGTAATGGTTCTTTCCCTTTCGGCAATATTTTTTTGTTGATTTTTAAAAGAGGATTCCAATATTTCTCGGCGTTCCACCCTAAGCTGTACATACTTAGAATAGGAGGCTTTATATTCATGGATTTTCCCCATTTCTATTTCTATCGTGCTCTTGGTCACATTGTCCAAAAAAGTCTTGTCGTGAGAAATCACAACTACTGCGGAGCTATAGTCTTTTAAAAAAGATTCCAACCAAATGATTGATTCGATATCAAGGTGATTCGTTGGCTCATCCAGCAGCAGGTAATCCGGTCTTTGCAAAAGCATCTTCGTCAACTCAATCCGCATCTGCCAACCTCCACTAAACTCATCTGTCAAGCGATTCATATCAGAAGACTTAAAACCCAATCCACCCAATACTCTTTCGGCCTCTGCCTCCATCAGATCACCTCCCAGAAAATGAAAGCGGTCACTCGTATCCGAAATATCTTGCAGGAGTTTGGTATAAGAGTCTGTTTCATAATCTGTTCGATGCCCCAATTCTTCATTGAGTTTATTCATCTTTTGCTCTAAGCGTCGAGCCTCTGCAAAAGCCGTCAGGGTTTCTTCCATTACGGTTTTGCCTTTGGGCAAAGTCATCTCTTGGTGCAAATAACCAATTGTTGCATTCGCCGAACGTTCAATAGTGCCACTATCAGCAGTAAGATCACCAGCCAATAATTTTAGCATAGTAGATTTCCCTGCTCCATTTCGCCCGACCAAACCTACCTTATCGCGGTCACCAATTACTAAGTTCAGGTAATTAAACAATACCCGATCTCCGTATTTAATGAAAATATTATTAGCTGTTAGCATAATGATTTTATAATTCTATAGTTCTTTTTGTAAAAGTCTAGACTATTGAAACTAGTCATTACCTGATAAGGCAAATTTACTACCAAGGTGCAAAAATAAGGGAAAGCACAAGAAGGAACAATTAAGTAGCGTTTAAAATTAAATTTTCCCAATAGTAATAAGCACATTCTTTAAACCTAAAAAGACCGTAAATTAGATATTTACGGTCTTTTTAGGTTTTATAGCTTGGAGTGGATTAATTCCAAGTTCCTTCTTCTGGCATTTGAGCAATGACAGAATAGGCATCTCCTTTATTCTCCATCACCTCTTGCCAGAGCGTTTTGATTTTATGCTTAAAAACATAATTCGCATCTCCTTCATCCATGACCCATGAACCAAATTTCATTTCTTCCTTCAATTGACCTTCTGTCCATCCAGAATACCCCACAAAGAATCGAATATTATTGGGCATAATCATATTCGAGTCAATCAAGAACTTCAATTTTTCAAAGTCTCCTCCCCAGTATACCCCTTTACTCACTTCAAGGCTATCTTCTAATAGATCACCTACATTATGAATATAATGAATCGTATCGGTTTGTACTG